>DATBCR010000746.1:0-6662 GCA_036270375.1 Pseudonocardiaceae bacterium
CCGGCCGAATCGCTCGACGACGCGGTGGCCGAGCTTGGCGACGTTTCGGTCGAGTACAAGCTCGACGGTGCCCGGATTCAGGTGCACCGCAACGGTTCCGACGTCCACGTCTACACCCGCACGCTGCGCGAGATCACCGACGGCGTGCCGGAGCTGGTCGCGATGGTGCGGGAACTGCCGGCCCGCTCGGTGGTCCTGGACGGCGAAACACTCGCACTCGACCCGGACGGCCGGCCGCGCCCGTTCCAGGAGACCATGAGCCGTTTCGGCGCCACCACGCCACGCGCCGAACTGCTCCGGCCGTACTTCTTCGACTGCCTGCACCTTGACGGCACCGACCTGCTCGACGCCCCGCTGCGCGAACGGGCCGCCGCCCTGCGCAAGGCCGCCAGCGACTATCTGATCCCCGGCCGCGACCAGCCGACCACGAGCGAGGCGGCCGAGGTGCTGGCCGCCGCGCTCGCCGCCGGGCACGAGGGTGTCGTGGTGAAGTCGCTGGACGCCCCGTACGCGGCCGGGCGGCGCGGCAGGGCGTGGCAGAAGGTGAAACCGGTGCACACGCTGGATCTCGTCGTGCTCGCCGCCGAATGGGGGCACGGCAGGCGCACCGGGTACCTGTCCAATCTGCACCTCGGCGCCCGCGATCCGGATGGCGGCCCGCCGGTCATGGTCGGCAAGACGTTCAAGGGGCTGACCGACGAACTGCTCGCCTGGCAGACCGCCGAATTCCCGCGCCACGAACTCCGCAGTACACAGTGGACGGTGTACCTGCGGCCGGAACTGGTGGTGGAGATCGCTTTGGACGGTGTGCAGACCAGTCCCCGCTATCCCGGCGGTGTCGCGCTGCGGTTCGCGCGCGTGGTGCGCTACCGGCCGGACAAGGACGCCGCCGACGCCGACACCATCGACACGGTCCGTGCGCTCCGCCCGGCGGCGCAACAGGCCGATGACCCGGCCGGACCGGACGCGCCAGAGTAGTCTGGGTGGTCGTGCACTTCATCGATGGCCACCGGCCCGGCTACGACCTCACCTACGACGACGTCTTCCTCGTCCCCCGGCGTTCCGCCGTCGAATCGCGGTTCGGCGTCGACCTGACCACCTCGGACGGTACCGGCGCCACCATTCCGGTCGTGGTGGCCAACATGACGTCCGTCGCCGGTCGGCGGATGGCGGAGACCGTCGCGCGGCGCGGTGGGCTCGTCGTGCTGCCGCAGGACGTGGACACGGCCGCGGTCGCCGATATCGTCGCTTGGGTCAAGTCGCGGCATGTCGTGTGGGACACGCCGTTGGTGCTGACGCCGGGGGACGCGGTGGCGGATGTGTTGAACCTGCTGCACAAGCGGGCGCACGGCGCGGTCGCGGTCGTCGACGGGGACGGCTGTCCACTTGGCGTCGTGGACGAAGCCGGTTGCGCCGGCGTGGACCGGTTCACCCGGGTCGGCGAGGTGCTCCGCGCGGGCGCCCCGACGCTGCCGCTGGACACCCCGCCGAGGGACGTGTTCGACCACCTGCACGGCCGCCCGGACCGGCTCGCGCTGGGTGTCGACGCGCGCGGCCGACTGGCCGGCGTGCTGAGCGAACTGGGCGCGCTGCGGGCCGCGCTGTACCGGCCGGCCACGGACGCCACCGGCCGGCTGCGGGTGGCCGCCGCGATCGGGGTCACCGGGGACGCCGTCACCAAGGCGAAGGACCTGGTCGAGGCCGGGGTGGACGTGCTCGTCGTTGACACGGCGCACGGGCACCAGGAGAAGATGCTGGCGACCCTGCGATCGGTCCGGGCGCACGCACAACACGTGCCGCTGGTGGCCGGCAACGTCGTCACCGCCGACGGCGTGCGGGACCTGGTCGAGGCCGGCGCGGACGTGGTGAAGGTCGGTGTCGGGCCGGGCGCGATGTGCACCACCCGGATGATGACCGGTGTCGGCCGGCCGCAGTTCTCGGCGGTCGCCGAGTGCGCCGCCGAGGCACGCAGGCTGGGCCGGCACGTGTGGGCGGACGGCGGCATCCGGCATCCGAGGGACGTTGCGCTCGCGCTGGCGGCCGGGGCGTCGTGCGCGATGGTCGGGTCGTGGTTCGCCGGCACCTACGAGTCGCCAGGCGACCTGCAGCGGGACGAGCACGGCCACCTGTACAAGGAGTCGTTCGGCATGGCGTCCAAGCGTGCGGTCACGGCGCGGACCAGGGGCGACAACGCGTTCGACCGGGCGCGCAAGGCACTGTTCGAGGAGGGCATCTCCAGTTCGCGGATGCGCCTGGACCCGGTGCGGCCGGGGGTCGAGGACCTGTTGGACGAGATCTGCTCCGGCGTGCGGTCGGCATGCACCTACGCGGGCGCGCCGGACCTGGAGTCCTTCCACGAGCGGGCCCTGCTCGGCGTGCAGTCGGCGGCCGGGTTCGCGGAGGGACGTCCGCTACCGACCGGTTGGTGACGAGTTGTCGATAAATGACAAATAACCTAAGAAGTGGGTTGATCCAATGATTAGGCTGCTCGCGTGACAGATGCTGTTGTTGTTTCCGATCTCGTCAAGCGGTACCGGCGCAACGCGCCGCCCGCCGTGGACGAGCTGAGCTTCCGTGTCCACTCCGGCGAGGTGTTCGGCTTGCTCGGGCCGAACGGAGCCGGCAAGACCACCACGGTCGGCGTGCTGACCACCCGCGTGCGGCCGACGTCGGGCACCGCGACCGTGCAGGGTGTCGACGTGACCACAGCGGCCAAGCGGGCCCGGCAGCTGCTGGCCGTCGTCCCGCAGCGCAACAACCTGGACCGCTCGCTCAACATCCGCCAGAACCTGCTGTTCCATGCCGCCTACCACGGCGTCGGCCGGGCCGAGCGCAACCGGCTCGCGGACGAGATCCTGGAGCGGATGGGCCTCGCCCAGCAGGCCGAGGCCAGGGTCGAACTGGTGTCCGGCGGCCAGATGCAGCGCGTGATGATCGCCCGCGCGCTGATGCACCGGCCGAAGGTGATGTTCCTGGACGAGCCGTCCACCGGCTTGGACCCGCAGGCCCGGCTGTTTGTCCACGAACGGGTGGCCGAACTGCACGAGGACGGCGTCACGGTCGTCCTGACGACGCACGACATGGACGAGGCTGCCAAGCTCTGCGACCGGGTCGGCATCGTCGACCACGGCAAGCTGCTCGCGCTGGACACCCCGGCCGCGCTGACCAAGGGCCTGCCGGGCAGCACCACCCTGAGTGTGGTGGTCGGCCTCGGCGACGTGGCCGCAGATCTGGTGGTCAAGGAACTGCTCGCGATCGAGGTCATCGAACGGGTGGAACGGATCAACGCCGGCAACGGAATTCCACCGGGAATGCCCCCCGGCATGCCGGGGATGCCGGCGGGCGGCGGGGTACCGGCCGGCAGCGGACAGTTCCGGCTCTACACGTCGGCCGATGCGGCGGTGGCGCTGCCGTCGGTGCTGACCACGCTGGACGGGCTCGGGTGCGCCGTGCGCGACCTGTCCATCGGCACGCCGAGCCTCGAAGACGTCTTCATCCACCTGACCGGACGGGAGCTGCGATGACCACGACGACCACCCGGCGCACACCCACCCCCGAGGACACGAGTCCGAGCCGGGACACCAGCCGGACCGCGAGCGCGCTCGTCTCGCTGCGCACGTTCGGTTCGGTGCTCTGGCGGGACGTCTTCGTCACCGGCCGGGAACTGGTGCCGTTCCTGGCGCAGGTGGTGATCCAGCCGTTCTTCATGCTGTTCATCTTCGGCAAGGTGCTGACGAACCTCGGCTACGTGAACGGTGCCGCGTTCGCGCCCATCCTGATGGCGGGAATCGTTGCGCTGAACGGGTTCCTCGGCGGCCTGCAGAACACCACGATGCCGCTGATCATGGACTTCTCGTTCACCCGGGAGATCGAGGACCGGCTGCTCGCGCCGATGCCGGTTCCGCTGGTCGCGGTGGAGAAGATGATCTTCGGAGCGATGCGTGGGATCGTGGCGGCGGTCCTGATGGTGCCGGTCGGCCTGCTGATCCTGAACGGCGTGTCCTGGCCGCTCAGCAAGCTGCCTGCGGTGTTCGGCGTGATCGTGCTCGGCTCGCTTGCCGGCGCGGCGATCGGCATGGTCATGGGCACGCTCGTCACGCCACGGCGGATCAACATCATGTTCGCGGTGATCCTGACGCCGCTGATGTTCACCGGGTGCACCCAGTTCCCATGGCGCGGGCTGGCCCACCTGCGCTGGTTCCAGGTGGTGTGCGCGTTCAACCCGCTCACCTACATCAGCGAGGCCATGCGGGCGATCCTGGTGCCCGGCCTGCCGTCGCTGCCGCTGCTGCTGGACATCGGGGCGACCGTGCTGGCCATCGTGATCTTCGGCGGCATCGGCATCTGGGGCTTCATGCGACGGGCCATCGACTGACGGTCGTTACACGCGAACGGGGGGCGGACAACGTGTCCGCCCCCCGTTCGCGTGAGGGTGCTACTGGGCGTAGTCCTCAAGGACCTCGGTGACCAGCGCCGCGATCGGGGAGCGCTCGGAGCGGGTCAGCGTGATGTGCGCGAACAGCGGGTGACCCTTCAGCTTCTCGATCACCGCGGCGACGCCGTCGTGCCGACCCACCCGCAGGTTGTCCCGCTGCGCGACGTCGTGCGTGAGCACCACGCGCGATCCGGTGCCCAGCCGGGACAGCACGGTGAGCAGGACGTTGCGCTCCAGCGACTGCGCCTCGTCCACGATCACGTAGGAGTCGTGCAGCGACCGGCCCCTGATGTGGGTCAGCGGCAGCACCTCAAGCACGCCACGGTCGGTGACCTCGTCCAGCACGCTCTCGCTGACGAGCGCGCCGAGCGTGTCGAAGACCGCCTGTGCCCACGGCTGCATCTTCTCGGCCTCGGAACCGGGCAGGTAGCCCAGTTCCTGGCCGCCCACCGCGTAGACCGGCCGGAACACGACCACCTTGCGGTGCTGGCCGCGTTCCAGCACGGCCTCAAGGCCCGCGCACAGCGCGAGCGCGGACTTGCCGGTGCCGGCCCGGCCGCCGAGGGACACGATGCCGATGTCCGGGTCGAGCAGCAGGTCCAGCGCGATGCGCTGCTCGGCGGACCGGCCGTGCAGGCCGAACGCCTCCCGGTCGCCGCGCACCAGCCGGACCCGCTTGTCCGTGGTGACCCGGCCGAGTGCGCTCGCGGTGCCGGCGAGCAGCCGGAGGCCGGTGTGGGTGGGGAGTTCGGCCACGTCGTCCAGCTCGAACGCGATCGGGTCGATCACGCCCTCCTTGTAGAGCTGGTCGATGGCGGCCTGCGCGATCTCGACGTCCGCCATGCCGGTCCAGCCGGACGGCACGACGTCCTGGGCGCGGTACTCGTCCGCGTCCAGGCCGACGGCGGCCGCCTTGACCCGCAGCGGGATGTCCTTGGTGACGAGTGTCACAGGTCCGGGGCCTTCTGCGGCCAGGTTCAGCGCGCACGCGAGGATGCGGGCGTCGTTGGCCTCGGCCCGGAAACCAGCGGGGAGAACTTGCTGGTCGGAGTGGTTCAGTTCGACGTGCAGGGTGCCGCCGGCGTCGCCGACCGGAATCGGCCGGTCCAGCCTGCCGTGCTGTAGGCGCAGGTCGTCAAGGAGCCGCAAGGCTTCCCTGGCGAACCAGCCGAGCTCGGGATGGTTGCGCTTGGCCTCCAGTTCACTGATCACCACGAGCGGCAGCACCACGGTGTGCTCCACGAACCGGGTGACCGCCCAGGGATCGGACAACAGCACCGACGTGTCCAAGACGTAGGTGTGATTGGTCGGCTCGGTCGGTGGCGCTGTGGTGTCTGAGCCACGGTCCGGGCCGGAAGTGAGGCTGGCGGTTCGCCGAGAAGGGCGCTGTGCAGTCACGGCAACTCCCTCGCGGACGCGGCACCACGCCCGCTCCTCGCTGGGCCGAGCACCGCCCCGGCTGGTTGGCACCTGCCGCCTTACGGCGTCAGGCTCGCCGACCACGAGGGCCGGATGCCGGCCCCCTCGTGCGCGCTGACAACACGACCAGGGCCTCCCGGGACGGGTCACACGATGCGACCCGTCGTCCGCGAAGCTACCTGCGTTTCGGCCATCTCTGCAGGCAGCCACACAGGTGATTCGCTCCCAGCGTGTCGTCGCACCACGTCATGACCCCACTGTTCACACCGTTCACAGTGGCAGATCCCCTGGTCAGGGCCATGTTGATGGTGGCCGATGTGGCGTGGGTCACAGTTGTGTTCCGGTCAGATCGAGCACAGACGCGATGACTCGATTGGCACCGGTGCCGGGATCGCCCGTTTGGCCCGTGTCACCCGGTCGCGGGCGGCGATTCCTACCAGAGTGACAACCCGTTTGCCTAATCAGCCAATGGACAACACCGGAATGGGCGACATTCAATCCCGTTGGGTCACACAATGGGGTACTCGACAAGACACCGACCACCAATCGACGGTAACTTCGCTGCCCGAGGGCCCCAGCGTTACCACCGTCGGGGTCGACATTCAAACCCCGGTATTTGAAGGAGAGTGCCCAAGTGCTGAAGAAGGCTGGCTTTGTCACCGCGGCGGCCGTCGCCCTGTCGCTGGTCGCGGCCCCTGCTTTCGCCGCCACCAGCCACGCCGTTCCCCAGGACACCCCGCCCCCCGCGGCGGCCGGTGACTGGGGCGGCCACGACTCCAGCTTCGTGAGCTTCCCCGAGGCCGTCCAC
>DATBCR010000747.1:0-2580 GCA_036270375.1 Pseudonocardiaceae bacterium
CTGCCTCCAGGACGGCGGCTTCAGCGCATACCGCCGTGACCACGTGCCGAACTACGCCGCCAACGGCGACAACCCGTACATCAACGGATACAGCGCCGGCGAGCAGAAGCTGTGGCTGGAGCGGGAGCTGCGCCGGGCTCGGGACGCGTCCGGCATTGACTGGATCATCGTGTGCATGCACCAGGTGGCGATGTCGTCGGCGCACTTCAACGGCGCCGACCTCGGCATCAGGCAGAACTGGCTTCCGCTGTTCGACAAGTACGGTGTCGACCTGGTGGTCGCCGGGCATGAGCATCACTTCGAGCGCTCCTTCCCGGTACGTGGCGTGCTGCCGGGAAGCTCGCTGCTCACCCCGGCACCGCAGGGCACCGACCCCACCGTGATGGACACGTCCACCGGGACCGTGCACATGATCATCGGCGGTGGCGGGCACACCGTCCCGACGCCGGTCAGCGATTTCGACGTCCCGCACGACGGCGTCCTGATCACCTCGGTCGGCCCGGGCAGCCCGCAGTCCGCGCACCCCTCGGTCACCACCACCGAGCCCGCACCCTGGTCGGCATACCGCGACCTGCAGACACCCTACGGGTTCGCCGCGTTCGACGTCGTGCCGCACGAGGCTGGCGGCACCACCTCGATCACGGTCACCCACTATGGTGCCGAGAAGGGCTCACCGGACTACACGCCGCGTGACCAGTTCGTGATGCGTAAGTCCCTTGCCAGGTCTGGGGACGGCAGTCAGGTAAGCGCCACGGCCGCCGCCGGGTAGTGTGCGGGTGTGACGGACGAGACTGACCGGGACCGTGGCCTGCGGCAGCACCGCCGGACCTTGTTCGACGGGGCGGCCGGCCTCTACCAGCGGACCCGGCCCGGGTACTCGGACAGCATCGTCAGGTCTATCGCGGACACGGCCGGCCTTGGTGCCGGAGCCGACGTCCTTGAGCTCGGCTGCGGCACTGGCCAGCTCACCGAGCGGCTCGCCCGCGCAGGATTCAGTGTGACCGCCATAGACATCGGCTCGTCGATGATCGCGGTCGCGCGCTCCTTCCTCGACGACCTGCCCATCTCACTCCAGGTCAGCTCGTACGAGGACTTCGCGGCCGCGGACGCGTCGTTTGACCTGATCGTGTCCGCCGCGGCGTTCCACTGGATCGATCCCGAGGTGAAGTACGCCAAGTCCGCTCGGCTGCTGCGCCCGGGTGGCTGGCTCGCCGTCCTTGACGGTGGCGAGACGTACGACGAGCCGTTCGGCACCAGGTACCACCAGATGTGGGTCGCCCGCAGCGCCGACGGCGAAGCCTGGGTCAAACGCCAGCAGAGTGCCAGGTCGTTCGATGGCAGCACCTTGTTCGGCAGCCCCGTTGAGATGACTGAGATGGAGGCCGACGTACGACCGGTCGAGGACATCGTCGGGGTGGAGAGCACGCGGGCGATCTCGCTGGCCTGGCCGCACGACGAGCGGCGCGCGTTCGCCGACGAGATCCGGCGCCACCTGCGCGGCACGTCAGAGGTCCGGCTCACCCGCGAGACCACGGTCACGATGGCGCAGGTGCGTCTATCGGTACCGGAAGTGCATCGCCCGGAACCGGCGGTAGGGTTCGCTGCCATGGAAATCTTGACTGAGGCGCCAGTGGCGGGCAATTACGTGGACACTCTCCTGGGGTCGCTGGAGCAGCAGCGGCGCCAGGTGGGACAGTGACTGTGAATAATTACTGTTGTGAGTGATAGCGAACAGAGCGCAACGTCGTTCGGGAGCGTCGCCGGAAGCTATGACCGGGTGCGGCCGGGCCCGGCGGCCGCCGCGGTGGACTGGCTGGTCCCGGATGGCTGCGCCGTCGCGGTCGACCTCGCCGCCGGGACCGGTCTGTTCACCCGCGCGCTGCGAGACCGAGTGGAACAGGTTGTCGCCGTCGAACCCGATGAGCGGATGCGCGAGGTGCTCGCGGCGCGGTCACCGGACGTGCGGGTCCTCGCCGGCCAGGCCGAGGACATCCCGCTCCCTGACGGCTACGTCGATGGGCTGTTCGTGTCGACCGCGTGGCACTGGTTCGATCCGCAGCGGGCGGTCCCGGAAATCGCCCGGGTGCTGCGAGACGACGGTCGACTCGGCGTGCTCTGGACCAGCCGTGACCGGGACGCGGACTGGGTGGCCGAGCTCGACGTCGTTCGCTCGCCGGACGAGCCACGCACCCCAGACGAGGTGCGGGAACGGCTGGCGCGGCAGCATAGCGTCGGCCTGCCAGCGGGCGCGCCGTTCGGCGCTGTGCAGACCGCGTCCTTTGGGTTCACGCGGCTGATCTCGGTAGACGACACGCTGGACTGGCTCGCCACCGCGAGCCAGGTCATCAGGGCAGACCCGGCGGGGCGGGCGGCGGGCCTCGCTCGGGCACGTGCCACCCTCGAGGCGCATGCCTTCCGGGATCGGATGGTCGAGATGCCCATGCGGTCGTGGTGCTGGCGGGCGGACCGGCGGCCGCGTCAGTCGCCGGAATAGCCGGTGTCCGTCGCCGGAGTAGCTAGTGTCAGTCGCCGGAGTAGCCCCAGAAAGGGCACGATCCTGGCCACCGCCGATGGCGGCCG
>DATBCR010000748.1:0-31068 GCA_036270375.1 Pseudonocardiaceae bacterium
GCTCAGTCTTCTGGGCCGCCGATGCAGGTGAAGCCGCGGCTGGTGGACACGGAGTCGCCGGTCGAGTCGGTGACCGTGATCGACTCGGTGCCGGTCGGCGGGAAACCGGTGGAGCAGGGGAACACGGTCTCCTCGCTGTCGTCGGTGGTCGTGTGACGTCGACCGATGCGGGCCGAATGGCGCATGGCCGTCGCGGCCCGGGCTACGTGGTCGGGATGGGCACCAGTTCGTAGCCGACGCTCGACTCCGTGCCGTCCGGCGCGGTGAGCACGGCGATGCCGACGATGTCGCCAGCGTCATTGATGCCGGTGGCACCCGCCAGTCGCACGTTCGGGGTCGGTGCGATCAGCGTGTTGAGTTCGGTCGCGTGGCCGTTGCGGTAGATGAAGCCGTTGCCGACGTCCACGAGGTCGGGGTCGATGCCGTCGTCGCCGACGATCACGCCGCTGGTGTTGATCGCGGTCGCGTGCGCGGAGCCCTTGTTGGCACCCGGCACGTTCAGGTCGACGGCCTTGCCGTTGCTGAACCGCACCGCGCGAGAGAAGTTGATCGGGCTGCCGGGCGTGGTGGCCGAACCCACTGCCTGGCCGGAGTTGTTGATGGCCAGTGCCTCGGCGAAACTACCGCCGTTGAGTGTGCCGAGTGAGCTGATCTTTCCGTTGACCCACTCGGTGGCCACGTCGTCGCCGTTGGCCCGCACGTCGTCGCCGACCACGACGCCGTTGTCGTTGACAGCGAGCGCCTCCGTTGTCCTGCTGCCGGCGAACGTCGGCAGGTTGGTCACCGTGGCGCCCTGCTCGAGCCACGGAGTGACGACGCTGCCCGCCTGCGTGCCCACGATCTGCTGCTGGTCGTTGATGCCGAACGCATCCCCGTCCCCCGTCGGGTTCACGCCGAGATCGGACCCGATGCCGTCGGGGCCAGGCCAGATCGTCGGCCGGGGGATCTCCGCCTCGCCGCCGGGGAAGACCACCACCTTTCCGTAATTCCCCACCACCACGCCGTTGTCGTTGATGGACCGCGCCCTGGTCTCGGTCTGCTGGTTGGTCTCGTCACCGGGCGCGCCGAGGAAAACGGGCGTCGTCGAACCGGCTTTGAGGATGAAACCCTCCTCCCGCCCTTCGGCCGATGCCTGGACACCGAGACCGATGATGTCACCGCGTGCGTTGATCCCGTGGTATTCCAACGTATCCGCGGCGCCGAGCACGAGCTTGTACAGCGGAGCGGGCGCGGCAGCCGCACCGGGTGCTGCCGCGCCGAGAGCGGCGGCCACCGCGCCCACGACCAACCCGACCGTCGATAAACGCATGCGCATCGAAACCTCCCGTATCGCACGTCAAGACGTTAGGAAATACGTGCCCGGGTTACACAACGCGGTTCGACGCAACGGCAGGGCGCTCGCCGGTCGCCTAGAACACGGTACAGCCGACCGTAACGCTGTAGGTCGGGCCGAAGATGCCGGGAAACGTGGACTCGCTGACGATCCGGCAGGACCAGTACCCATCCTGCGCGGCTTCACCCTCGGCCATCGCAGCCGCTTGTTGGAAGCTCGATCCGCTGCCGAAGAAGTAGACCAGGGAGCTTGCGGCGTTGGCATGCGTGTCGGTGAGTGGAGCCGCGGATGCGGTGGCCGACCCGGCAACCGTGATCGCGGCGGCCAGACACGCGGCGGCGGCGACGACCTTCGCGGATACAAAGAGCGATCGGTGCATTTCTGAATACTCCTGTTCGGATTTCGTGGGTCTGGTCAGGAATGACGGCGATCACGTTAGGGATCATCGCTTGCGCAACTCGTGCACACCGCATGAGCGGCCTGCTCGCCGGCCGCCGAGCAGTACGGTGGACGATGGCAGGCAAGCGAAGTACGGCTGGGGGAGACCGCGATGGCGACACAGTTTCGCCTGCTCGGCAACATCGAGGTACGCGTCGACGGCCAATCCGTCCCGGTGGGCTACGCCCAGTTGCGTGCGGTACTCGCTGTCCTGCTCGTCGAGGTCAACCGCGTCGTCCCGGTCGAGGTGCTCGTGGACCGCGTCTGGGGAACTCGAGCGTTACCGAAACGTCCGCGCAGCGGGGTCCAACACGATGTCACGCTGCTACGCCGAACCCTGGCGGCCATCCCGCACACCGGCATCACATGGGCAGCACCTGGATATCGGCTCACCGCCGACCCCACCACGATCGACCTGCACGAGTTCCATCGGCTGTCCGACGAAGCCCGCGCCAGCGACGACGACGAGCGGGCCATCGCGCTGTTCACGGAGGCACTGCGGCACTGGGGTGGCGAACCGTTCGCAGGCACCGACACACCGTGGTTCGACACGACGCGGGCCACGCTCACCCGTCAGTACCACGCGGCGCGGCACGATCTGAACGACCTGCGCCTGCGCGACGGCCAGCACGGCGCGCTGATACCGGAACTGTTCGATCTGACGCGGCAACAGCCGCTCGATGAGCGCCTCGCGGGTCAGTACGTGCTCGCTCTGTACCGCAGCGGCCGGCAGGCCGAGGCGTTGGCGCACTACCGCCATGTGCAACGACTCCTCGCCGAGGAGTTGGGCACCGACCCCAGCCCACCGCTGCAACAGTTGCACCAGCGGATCCTCACCGCCGACCGCACCCTCGCCGCAGGCGGTCGTCCCACCCCGGATCCCGCTGCCGCGACCGCGATGTTCAGCATGCGTGCGGACATCCCTACCTTCACCGGCCGGGACGCCGAACTGCACGTCCTGCTCGACACCGTTCTCGCCACGTTGGACGGCCCCGTCGACGACCGCGGTGGCGTGCGGGCGATCGCGATCCACACCGTGGACGGCATGCCCGGCGTCGGCAAGACCGCGTTCAGCGTGCACGTCGCCCACCGGCTCGCCGACCGGTTTCCCGACGGGAACATCTTCCTCGACCTGCGTGGTCACACGCCCGGCCAGCAGCCGCTCACCGCAGGCGCGGCGCTGGAATCGCTGCTGCGCGCCGCCGGTGTGGACCCCAAACAGATCCCGCCGTCGCTTGAGGATCGCGCCCGACTGTGGCGTGACCGTCTCGCCGGCAAGAAGGTCCTGTTGGTGCTGGACGACGCCGTCGACCACGAGCAGATCCGGCCCTTGCTCCCGGGTACCGCGGGCAACCTGGTGCTGATCACCAGCCGACGCCGCCTTGCGGCCCTTGACGGCGTGACACCACTCACGCTCGATGTCTTCTCGCCGGACCAAGCACTCGCGCTGCTGGCTCGACTGTCCGGCCGCACCGCCGACCCCGGCGGCCACGACCACGCCGGCATGGCCCGCGTCGTCGCCTGCTGCGGATACCTGTCCCTGGCGATCGCCATCGCCGGCGCCCAACTCCGCAGCCACCCCACCTGGAGCACCACCTACCTTGCCGACCTGCTCGCGATCGAGCACGAACGACTGGAGCACCTCGACGTGGGGGACCGCTCCGTCCGGGCCGCATTCGACATGTCCTTCTCGCACCGGCCAACCACCCAGCAACTGTTGTTCCGGTTGTTGGGGGTACATCCCGGCCCTGACATCGACGCGTACGCCACCGCCGCCCTCGCCGACTGTTCCGTGCGCGATGCACGCCAGGGACTGGCCGGGCTGCACGCCGACCACATGATCGAGGAAGCCGCCGCGGGCCGGTACCGGCTGCATGATCTGCTGCGCGTTTACGCCAGCACGCTCGCCGCCGACCTCGACCCGGACGATCGCCGGGACGCCATGGATCGGGCATTGACCTACTACCAGTACACCGTGCGGCAGGCGAACACCCAACTGCCCGAAAGCCACACGTCCCCGCTACCCCCGATCACGACCGCACCCATGCCGGCACCAAGCATGGACAACCCCTCGACCGCGCGTAGTTGGCTCGCCGCGGAACTGCCCACGCTCATCGCCTGCGTCCTGCACGCCGGCTCCACCACACCGGCGGCCGGCCACCTCGCCACCGCGCTGCACCCGTTCCTCCGCGCGTCCGGCTACATCGAACACGCCATGGACATTCACCGGACAGCGCTCACCGCCGCCCGCGACAGCAATGACCAGGTAGGCCAAGCCAACGCACTCACCGACCTCGGCGACATACAGCACTTTCGGGGTGAGTACGCGGGGGCGACGGACGATCTGACCCGCGCCCTTGACCTGTACACCGCGATGGGCAACGGGCTTGGTCAGGCCAATGCCCTCGTGAACCTCGGCCGCGTGCAGTGTTCACAAGGTGAGCACGCTGCCGCGTCCGACAGTCTGACCAGGGCCTTTGACCTGTACACCACGATAGGGAACCGGCCGGGCCAGGCCAAAGCCCTCGTCAACCTCGGCGACATGCAGTACCTGACGGCCAAATGGGCCGAGGCGACCGACACCTTGACCCGGGCCCTTGACCTGTACACCGCGATGGGCAACCGGCTTGGTCAGGCCAACGCCCGCACCTATCTCAGCTTCATGCAGTACCAGCAGGGTCAGTACGCCGCGGCCACCGACAATCTGACGCGCGCCCTCGAACTGTTCACCGCGGTCGGCAACCGGGTCGGTCGGGCCAACGCGCTCGCCAACCTCGGCCGCGTGCAGTATTCACAAGGTGAGTACGCTGCGGCGTCCGACAGTCTGACCGGCGCGCTCGACCTGTTCACCGTGATGGGCAATCGAGTCGGTCAGATCAACACCCTTACCAACCTCGGCCGCGTGCGGTCCGCACAGGGTGACTACGGTGCGGCGACCGACAGTCTGACCCGTGCCCTCGACCTGTCCACCGGTACCCCGTTGAATCAGGCCAACGCCCTCACCAACCTCGGCATCGTGCAACGGTTGCGGGGCGAGTACGGGACCGCCAAGGAGAACCTGGTCCGCGCGCTGGACCTGTTCGCCGTGGTCCATGACGCCGACGGGGAAGCCGAGACGCTCAACAATCTCGGCGATCTTGCCCTCGACCACCCTGAAGCGGGTGATCCGTCCACCTACTTCGGCCGCGCGCTGACGATCGCGCGGAACATCGGAGCCACCAAGCACGAAGCACACGCCATGGCCGGCCAGGCACGATGCCTGCTGCCGACCGCCGACCCGACTCAGGCCATCGAGCTCCTTCGCAAAGCGCATTCCCTTTATCTCACCCTCGGCGTTCCCGAAGCGATCGAAGTCGAGACCATGCTGTCCACACTGGACGATCAAGCTGAGATGGGAGTTTCGGGCTAGTCCGAAAAGGACAGTTCGCGCCGGGAAGATCAGCCGCCGTGCTCGTCGCTGATGGAGTCGGGTGGTGGGATGACTCCCGGGCCGTTGACCGAGCACGCCAGCGCGGCCGGTGTGTTGCCCGGCGGGGCAAGCCGGGGCAACGTGGGGAACGTCGGGCGAGTCCTGGCCAGTGCCCGCAGGTCGAGGAAGTCGGTCAGGTCGTTGGCGTTGGCGTCGCGGTAGGTCAGTGCGGGCAGGTTCCACTTCCGTTCGACCATCGCGAGGATCGACGTGTGGTCGTAGAGCCGGTGGCTGACGTGGTGGTGCTTGGCGTACGGGGACACCACCACGGCGGGAACCCGGAACCCGTAACGGGCGAAGCCGTCGTAGGTGGACTCGCCCGGGAAGACCAGCGGCGGGAACGCGTCGGGCGGCAGGGCGGGGGGTGGCGGCACGTGGTCGTAGTACCCGCCGTGTTCGTCGTAGGTCAGCACGAACAGCGTCCGTGGCCACAGCGGTGAGTCGCCGAGCGCGTGCACGACCTGCGCCAACAAGGCTTCGCCGAGGACGATGTTCTCCGGGTTCTCCTGCGACTGGGTGCTGTAGTCGGGATCGAGCAGGCTGACGGACGGCAGGGTGCCGGCGGCCGCGTCGGTGAAGAACTGCGCGAACGGCTTCTGGTGGGCGGCGGCGGTGGTCGCGTCGTTGACCGGGAACAGTTCGGGTGTGGCACCGAACGGGAACAGCGCCGCGTAGTTGGCCCAGCTGATGCCGTGCAGGTCCAGTTGGTTGAAGATCGTCCCGGCCGGTGGCACGGGTGAGGTGAGTTGTGCCTGGCCGGCGGGTGTCGTCGGATTGACGGTGGCGGTCAGGCCGACCGACGTGCCGGCGATGAGATAACGCCGGTTGGGGTGGGTCTGGCCGAGCAGCGAGGAGAACCAGCGGTCGGCGATGGGGAAGGCGCGCGCGAGGCTGTAGGTGAAGGGCAGGTCATCGCCGGTCCAGTAGCCCATCGCGACGCCACCGACGATCTCGGTTGTCGCCGGGCTGATCGGCGTGCTGACGAAGCCGTCGTTGGCGCCGTCGTGGTAGGAGTTGTGACTGGCCGTCCACTCCTGGCTGGGCCGTGCGGGGAGTTGGCAGGTTGTCGGCATGTGGAACGCATGCTGGATCCGCCCGTCGGGATACGGGTTCGTGGCGGTCGGTCGGCCGTGGCGCAGGGTGAAACCGTCTCCCCGGCCCAACATCCCGAAGATGTTGTCGAACGAGTGATTTTCCAGCATCAGGACCACGATGTGGTCTATGCCGGGCAGCAGGTCGCGTCCGGCGGGCAGTTCGGGACGTGGCAGGGAACCAGGAAGGCGCAGCGATCGACGGTCAAGGGCGCGCAACGCGGCGGCATGGTCCGGCATCGCGGCGGCGTTGCTGGACCACGCCGTGCCGACGGCGCCTGTCGCTGCGGCGCCGACGGCCAGCACCTTGCCTGTGTCGCTGAGAAACCGGCGGCGGTTGATCGAGCGCATGGATCCCACCTTGGCACGATCCGGTGAGCGTTCCTAGGCCGAACAGCGAGCGTCCGCTGGCCCGGAGATGAACAGGAGGCGTCACGTTTGGTCCGGTCCGTGTTTCGAAGATCAGCGTGCGATCGGTGAGTTCGGCTCGGCTGCTGACCGTGACAATTCTGATTCAGCGGGTGATGTCGTGACCGTTCCGTTGATTCAACCGAAAGATCTTTTGTCGACCGGATCGAATTAGTGCGCGGATGTCCAACCGAAATGGTATCTTCGGTGTCTGCTTGCCAGCGACATCCAGGAAGTCCTCGTCGTGCTACGCGTCTCCCGGTTCGGCAGCGCATATGAAGTGGCTGCGACACTCGTGGCGGAGATGTCCGCCGACCAGTTCGGCGAGTTCTCCGCCTCCGTTTACGAGACCGCACGGTTGGTGCGGTACGCGCCGTGGTTGGCCGGACACCCAAAGAGAGTGCGATTTCTTCTCGATCAGCAGAATCGGGACGGGAGCTGGGGTGCCCCGGACGGATACGGCGTTCTACCGACGCTGAGCACAACGGGTGCGTTGCTGTCCATGCTGCGCGGCCCGCCGGCCGCGAACGGATCGGTGATCGGTCGCCATAGGATGATCGACTCGGCCGGTCGTGGACTGAACCGACTGGCGGGGTGGTTGAACACGGGCGCAACGGTGTCGCTGCCGGACACCGTCGCCGTGGAAATCCTGGTGCCGTACCTCGTCGGCGAGATCAACGAGTTCCTCGCCGGACACCCACCGCCAGAACTGCCCCATGAATGCCGTCGCCGGCTGAATGACCATCCGGACACCGACCGCCGGCTGCTGACCACGCTGCGTGCGGCGGCGGCCGCGGGCGAGGCATTACCGACGAAATTGATGCATTCCTTCGAGGCGTTCGGTGACGCGGGTGCCATGCGATCCGTCGAACCGAAGAACGACGGCATCGGTTGTTCACCCGCCGCAACCGCCGTGTGGCTGAGCGATCCGGCCCGGCGGACGCGCCACCTGCCAACGCTGCGTTATCTACGCGCGGTACAGGATCGCGACAATGGCGCGGTACCGGTAGCCGCGCCGTTGGCCACCTTCGAACGGGCCTGGGTACTGTCCACATTGGCCGGTGTAGGCCTTGTGCCGCCGGGCCACCGTCGGCTGGCGCGACAGCTGCATTCCGCGTTCGGCGAGTTCGGGGTGGCCGCCGGACCCGGTCTACCGGCGGATGCCGACGACACGGCCGTCGCGTTGTGCGCGTTGGCCCGGCTGGGCAGCGCGCGGTCGCCGGACTGTCTGTTGGCCTACCAGCAGTCCGACGGCCACTTCGCCTGCTTCCCCGGCGAACGCACTCCGTCGTGCAGTGCCAACGCCCATGTCCTGCAGGCGTTCGGCGCGTGCCTCGCCACCGATCCGGCGCGATCCTCGCGCTACCGCGGCACCATGGCCCGACTCGCCGCCTGGCTGATCGACCACCAGGCTGCCAATGGAAGTTGGCAGGACAAATGGCACGCCTCGCCGTATTACGCGACGGCGTGCTGCGTGCTGGCATTGGCCGACCGTGGTGACGACCGGGCCGCCGACGCGTTGGACAGGGCGGCGGAGTGGGTACTCGACACC
The DNA here is from genome assembly GCA_036270375.1 of Pseudonocardiaceae bacterium. Lineage (GTDB taxonomy): Bacteria > Actinomycetota > Actinomycetes > Mycobacteriales > Pseudonocardiaceae > DATEPR01. The sequence continues at coordinate 8,292 of DATBCR010000748.1, forward strand.
CAGCGGCCGGACGGTTCTTGGGGCCGCTGGACAGGTACTCCCGAGGAGACCGCCTACGCGATACGGGTGCTCTGCGGTTCAAAAACGGTCGGTTCTCGTGACGCCACGACCCGCGCGATCGCCGCGGGACGCGCGCGGCTACTGCCCATGGATGAACAAGCGCCACAGCCTTCGCTGTGGCACGACAAGGATCTCTATACGCCGATCCGGATCGTGCGTGCGGAACGACTCGCGGCGCTGCGCATGGCAGATGTCCATCTTCGGGTCGCCGGAGGATAGCAAGAACCACCAGCGGGGGAAGGGATTGTGATGAACTGGCCGGAGCTGAACATGGCCATGCGCACCATACCGTTCTTGGAGTCCCTTGTGGACTCGCCGGACGGGTTCACGGAAGTGACCGGTGGGCCGGATCCACGACTGCTCGTCTGGCACCCGGACATGATCGACTGGATCTTCCGCAACGACGGTCGGATGCGCCATCCTGGCGGCCGCAGCCTGATCCCGTTGTTCGGGACACTGTCCCCGCTGTGGGCTGAGGGTCCGAGGCACGCCGCGTACCGCAGGGTGCTCGGCCCATCGTTGCGGGGCCCGACACTCCGCTCGGTGAGCGGCATCGTCGCGGACGCGGTGGATGGGGCGATCGACGGGCTGGCGCCGGGAGCCGTGATCGAACTGTTGGCGTGGACGAGGGGGATCACGCTGCGGGTCATCGCCCGGATCCTGCTCGGCCGGTACGACGACGCGCTGCTCGCCGACGTCACCGCGTGGATCGAGAAGGCATTCGGTGCCACGCACCGCACGCTGGCTTACCGCTACCTCCGGGGCGGTCTGCCCAAGCCCGGCGCCGAGTTGGATTCCTCGCTGGTGCGGACCGCGAAGGCGAGCACCGACCTCCGGCCGCCAACCATCGCGGCGCGCCTGCTGTCCGCGGACTGGCCGCTCGGCCGGATCGGTGACGATGAACTGCGCGACGCCGTCATCTCCATGTTGTTCGCCGGTCACGACACCACCGCGTCCGCCGTGGCGTGGACGCTGTTCTGGCTCGACCGGAACCCGGCGGTCCGCCACGAACTGGCGGCCGAACTCGCGGCAACCGGCGCCGACGGCTCGGATGCGGCGCGGGCGCCCCTCCTTCAGGCCACGGTCCTTGAGTCGCTCCGGCTGACGCCGCCCGCGACCCTGGCCGAACATCGGCTGCTCACCGAGGACGAGACGGTGGCCGGCCGAACCTTCGCCGCGGGCACGATCCTGACACCCGCGATCTACGTCGCGCATCACCACCCGGACAGGTTCCCGAACCCACATCGGTTCGACCCGAACCGATTCCTCGGCAACCATCCCGTTCCCGCGCATTTCTTCCCGTTCGGTGGCAGTGTCCGCCACTGCCTCGGCAGTCAACTCGCGCAGATGGAAATCCGCATGATCACCGCTGCCCTCCTGCGGCGCCGGGCGTGGGTGTGCGTGATCCCGCGCCTGGGGGTGACCCGGATGCGCGGCAACGTGATGGCGCCGGCCCGGGGGCTTCGGCTGCGAGTGCTCGCATGTCGCGACTAGCGTGGATCCAGCTCTACCGGGATGCCGTCGTCGTCCATCGCCTGGAATTCCCGTTCTCGGTCAACTACTTGTGCTACGCCAGTTGGGGTGCCTGTTTCGCGGTCGACGGCGCCTTCCGCCCGCCCTATGCCGTGCTGGTGCTGGCGGCCGTTGCCAACCTGCTGCTGATCGTGGCCGGCTTGGCCCTCAACACGGCTGCCGACGTCGGAACCGATGAGTACCACCACGAACGCGCACACCTCGCTGCGGCGGCCCGCAGGCTCGGGCGTGGCCGGGTGGTTCGTTGGGCGGCGACGGAGATGATCCTGGCCCTGCTGCTCGCCGGGGCGCTGGCGGTGTGGTCGATGCGTCCGGTCGTGGTCGCGGCCGCCGCCGTGATCGTCGTGCTTCAGGTGCTGTACAACGTCGAACCCGTGCGGCTCAAGCGTCGAGGGCTCACCGGGGTGGCCGCGTTCTGCGCGTCGGTCGCCGTGTTGCCGTTTCTCTTGTCCTACTGGGTGGTCCGGCCGGACCTGGTGGCATGGGCCGGTCCGATCCTGGCCGGCCTGGGGTGTCTGGCCGTCGGGCGGATGATGGTGTGGTCGATTCCGGATCGGGCCGTGGACGCCATGACGGGCATGCGGACACCATCCGTGCGGTACGGCCCGTCCGGCACGCTGACCCGGTCCATCGTCGTCACCCTCGCCGGCGTGGTCCTGACGTGCTGGGGGCTGTGGTGGCGATACGGACCCGGCTGGGCGCTGCCGCCCGTCGCGCTGCAGGCGGCGTTCCTCGGCGCGCTCCCGCTCCCGTGGCACGCCGGACGCGACGCGCTCCGCAGTTCGGTGCGTATCCGGCACTGGGCCATGGCACCGGTGCTGGCCGGGACGCTGGCGATCACGATCATCCCGCTCGTCGCCGCGTAGTCGGTCACGGTTTGCGGCCGAGACCGGCGTTGATGGGCATTCGCTCCCAGTGGTGGCCGAGGTCGTCGTCGGGGTCGGGGCGCCACGCCACGATCGGCACGATCCCGGGCTCGACGAGTTCGAGTCCGGCGAAGAACCGCGCCAGCGAGGTCCGGTCCCTGAGGTTCACGTCCGGACGCCGGCCGAGTTGCATCTGGTCGAAAATCCGGTACGCGGCCGACAACTGAGTGTCGGGGCCGTAGTGCGACATGGCCAGATAGCTGCCGGGACATGTCGCGTTCATGTACGCCGCGATCATGTCGGCCGGCTGGTCGGTGTCCGGGATGTGTTGCAGCGTGGCGATTACCAGCACCGCGACCGGTTCGCTCAGGTCCAACAGATCCAGCGTCCGCACGGTTTCCACGATCACCGCCGGTTCCCGGATGTCCGACTGCAGCAGGACCGCGTGTTGGTCACCGTTCAACAACTCCCGGCATTCCGCCGCCACGCCTGGATCGCGATCGACATACACGACACGCGACGCCGGATCGATGTCCCTTGCGGTTTCGTGGATGTGTCCCATTGTGGGCAGTCCCGAGCCGAGATCGAGGAACTGCCGCACGCCCTGCCGCGCCAGATAACGCACCATGCGTCCCAGCAACGCCCGCTGTGCACGCACCAGGTACGGGATGTGCGGCGCGCAGGTCGCCGTCCGGTCGGCGAAGTCGCGGTCCCGCTCGCCGTGGTGTTCGCCCCCGAGCCAATAGTCATCGATTCGGGCGATATTGGGCAGGGTAGGACCCTGTTCGTCGGCCGCCTCGGTTAGGCGCATCATCGAGACACCCGTTCACTCGTTTGTCCAAGATCTTGCCACGGCCTGTTACTCCTGCGCCAGAGAATGCTGATCTTAGACCATTCGAGTGACAACCGATCGTGAGTGTTTGTTCGACTGTGTGTGCCGGTTATTCGGCCACAGTCGTTTACCTTGCCGCCGGCCGTGAGTGGCGGGCCATGCGCTGACCCACCACTCACGGACCGAACGACCGATCAGCTCAGCATGTGTCGGGCAACAGCGTGAAGCTCGCTGTCACCGTCTTCAGCGTGACCAGGTTCACTTGCCGGGTCTGCGGCTGCCAGCTGTCCTTCGCCGCGATCAGGGTGAGCGGGTTGTTGCGCACGTCCAACCACAACTGGTACTGCCCGTTGGCATCCGTCTTCAGCGTGAAGTGCTGTGCCCAGGTGTCGATCTGCAGGGTCGCCCCCTGGATCGGCACAGTGCCGGCGTGGCACTGCGTTCCGCTGATCGTGCCGGTGATCTTGCCCCAGGTCGGCGGCGGCCGGACCGTCAGCGTGACCGGGACCGCCGGCACCGGATAGGGCGTCGGCGCGACGATCGCCAGACCCGCCGTGTAGGCACCCGGCTGGTTCACCGCGGCCACGCTCGCATCGAGCGACACGGTGAACTGCACCGTCTTGCCGGGCGCGACGGTGCCACCGGCCGGCGACACCGACATCCACGGGATGGTCACGGAGTCACCGCACTGGTCGAACCCGGGCAGCAGTTCGTCGCTGCTGGTCGCGTTGAAGTTGCCGGACGACCCGCCGATCTTGTAGAAACCGCAGGCACTGCCACCCCGGTAGAGAGTGTTGTTGGCATTGGGCAGCGCCGACCAGGTGTTGGTACCCGGGTCGTAGCCGTAGCCGGCGTTGGACAGGGCGCCGTCGAGCACACCGCCGGAGAGCATCAGCCTGCCGTTGGCCGCCACACTGCCGGCGGCCCACTGGGTCTGCGGCAGATCGGCGATGCTGCCCCAGCCATTGGCACCCGGCACCAGCGAGTAGCCGGCCTTGACCGCGCCCGCGTCCGTGTTGCCACCGGCGCAGTACACCGTGCCGGAGATCGCCCCGCAGCCGAGCCAGGCGTCCGGCTGCGGCAGTGCCGGGCCTGCCGACCAGGCGTCGGCCACCGGGTCGTACACCGACACCGTGGTCACACCACAACCCGAGGCCGGGCAGCCACCGACGACGTAGATCTTGCCGGCCGCAACGGTGATGCCGCTCGCCGCGTACGGTGTCGGGTTCGGCGATCCGGTCGTCCACGTGTTGCCGGCCGGATCGTAGATGTCCGTCGTGGCTACCGGATTGCCGTCGATGCCCCAGCCGCCGATGACGTACACCTTGCCGTTGACGGTCGCCACCGCAGGGTTCTCCCGTGGCGTCGGGATGTCCGCGATGCCGGTCCAGGTCTGCGTCGACGGGTCGTAGACGTAGTCCTTGGCCAGCAACGAGGTGCCGTCGAGGCCGGTGAACGAGTAGACCTTGCCGCTCACCGCGACGACGCCGTTGTCCATCACCGTCGACGGATAGTCGGCCACCGTCTGCCATGGCGCGGCCGACGGGGTTGCCGGAACGGCTTGCGCGGCAAGGTGTTTGACCGCCTTCTTGGGGCCGACCAGCGGCCCGGCGGGGTAGTCACCCTTGATCGACACCAGCGGCGCGCCCGGTGTCTGCATGGTGAACCCGCCCGGCTGGCTGAAGACCTTGAAGTCGGCCGGTGCGCTGCCGGTGTTGGTCACCGAGACGACCTGGCCGGCCTGACCCTGCCAGTTCACCGTCTTGCTGATCGACACCGGGCTGACCTTGAGCCGGCCCGCGGTCAGCGAGAATGTGACGGGGGTGGTCTTGTTCGCGGCCACGGTCACCGACTGGGTCGCGGTGACGTAGTTCCCTGATGCCGCGGTGAACGGGTGGGCGCCGGTCAGGGAGGAGAACAGCCAGAAGAAGCCGTCGCCCTGCGCGGGATCGGCGGTGGCGCGGGTGATCGCGGTGTCCGTCGGCGCGTCGGTGCTGCGTACCGTCGCGCCATTGATGCCCTTGCCGGTGTTGTGGTCGGTCACGTGTCCGGTGACCAGCCCACCCGGCAGCGGGGAGCACGTGCGGTCGCCGATGAACACGTTGTCCAGCTCCCACCAGAAACTCCAGAAACCGGTGAAGTGGAAGCGAATCTGGACCGACTTCTGGCCTGCGGCGCCGGGTAGGGCGACCGTCTCGGTGTCCGGGCCGCGCACGTTGTCCGTGCTGTGGTGCCAGACGTTGGTCCAGGTCTTGCCGCCGTCGACGGTGAAGTCCACATCACCGGTCTGTCCGGCGAACGCGTGGTAGTCGTTGGCGAACTGGACGGTCGGATTGGCCACGCCCGTGAAGTCGGTGACCGGGGTGAACAGCGAGGAATCCTGTTTGTTGCCCTGGCCGTAGTGGTCACTGTCGATCATGGCGAATCCGCCGGTGCCGCCGGTCAGGTTGCCCCGGCCGCCCGGATCGGTGAATCCCCAGGTCTGGCCGTTGCCCATCTGGTCGTCAACGGTCCAACCCGTCGGGGCGATGGTGGTGTCGAACGTCTGCGTCGTGCCGGTGAACTTGTTGGCGTAGCCGAGCGCACTGCACGTGGCCGGGTCCACCTTGATCGACACGTTGTGCGTGACGGCGGCCTGCGCGACCGTGACCGGGTGCGCGTCGGGCAGGTAACCGACATAGATCGGGTCCACCTGCACGGTGTAGGTGGCGCCGGTCGGCACGCTGAGTTGGTAGTGCCCGGTCTTCGGGTCGGTGAATGTCGCCGTCGTCGGCTGGCCGGCCACCTGAACCTGTGCGTATACCGGCCATCCGTGCCCGGAGCCGTCCCGGACCAGGCCCGACACGGTGACCCTCGGCAGCGCGGTGAGGGTGAAGTTCGCCGTCACCGTCTGGCCGTCGGCGACCGCGACGGCGATCGCCGTGCCGGTGGTGAAGCCGAACTTCGTCGCGGTGACGGTGTAGGTGCCCACCGGCACGGTCAGCGCGTAGTGGCCCTGCGCGTCCGTACTGGTGCTGCGGTCACCGGTGGCGACCCGCGCGCCGGCAACGGCCGCACCCGTGCTGTCGGTCACCGCGCCGGTCACCGTGCCGCTCGGTCCACTGTGGAATCCGGCCAGCCCGTTGGGTGTGCCCAGTCCGGTCGGTCCGTCATAGCCGGCGCCGGCCGTGCACAGGTACGCCGGCGCGCACGTGCCGTTCGATCCGGACGTGACGTCGTTGAAGGCGCCGGGGGTGGTGTACGGGTAGGACACCGGGGCGGTGCCGGCCACCGGGTCACCGGCCAGCGCGTAGACGGACGCGATGATCGGCGACGCGACGCTGGTGCCGCCGAAGACCTGCCAACTTCCTTGTACGTACACCGCGACACCGGTGTTCGGGTCGGCGACCGCGGACACGTCGGCCACGGTGCGCTGGGCGCAGCCGGTGTCGGTCTGGAACGCCGGTTTGGGTTCGAAGGCCGAGCATCCGCTGCCCGCACCGGACCATGCGGACTCCGACCAGCCGCGAGCGCTGGTGTCCTTGAACAGCGATGTGCCGCCGACCGAGGTCACGAAGGGGGACGCGGCCGGATAGGAGACGCCGAAACCGTTGTCGCCACTGCTCGCGGTGACCGCGACGCCGGGATGGTTGTAGAACGACGTGTCACTCTGCGACTCGGACGGGTCCTCAGGGCCGCCGTAGCTGTTCGATACGAACTTCGCGCCGAGCGCGACCGCCTCGTTGACCCCGGCGCCCAGGTTGCTCAGGGTGTTGTCGTCGGCCTCGACCAGTGTGATGTGGCAGTTCGCGCAGATGGCGGACACCATGTCCATGTCCAGCGCCATCTCCTGCTGCCAGCCCGTGTTGGGCGGCGGGAACTGGGTGCCGCCGCGCTGGTCGACCCGCCGGAAGCAACCGTTGGCGGTGCTGCACGACGGCAGGCCGTACTGGGCGCGGTAGATGGCGAGTTCGGCCTCGGCATTGGGGTAGTCGAAGGCGTCCACGATGCCGACCGTGCCGCCGCCGGCGGTCGCGCTGGGCAGGTTGTAGGCGCTGGCCAGATCGGCGGGGCCGAAGCCGCCCGGCGTCACCCCGGGTCGGACGCTGGCCACGTCGGTGCGGATGACGGACAGGCAGACCATCTGACCTGCCTTGCTCGGCTGCGGGCAGGCTCGCTTGGTCGGATGTGCGCCGAGACTCGCGGGCGACGCGGCCTTCACGGTGACGGGGTTGGCCGGCTGGCTCGCGGTGCCGCCGGGCGCCGGCAGGGTTGGAGATGTGGCGGCCGCGGTGGCCGGGTTGAACGCGATCGCCGCGGCGGCGACGGCGAGCGCGGTGAGCAGCTTGGCGACTGTGGGCCTTGTGCCTCGGTTGGTTCTGGGTAACATGCGCATCCCTTCGGGCGCAAGGCCGATCCGACGTGGTTCGGGGAATCGACCGCACCGCAAGACGATCTGGCAGGTTCATCATGGACACCCGTTGTCCCTGCGTATACACCAAACGTCGGATTCAGGCTCGGCACTGTCGCGGACACCGTCTGTGATCATCTCCGCTGTGGGCCGACCCGGCGTTCACCGCCGTGCCGCCATTGTGAACACCCGAATCGGGCGAGCTCCCCAAAACGTCGGTCGCAGTCGCAGAATGGTCAACGGGGACCTGACCGAACAACGGGAGGATCATGATGATCAGAACGCGGCGGGTCGGTCTCGCGGTCGTGGCGATCGCGGCGCTCGCCGGCACCCTGGCGTTACCGGCCAATCCCGCATCGGCCGGTGAACCGGACGGAGCGGGGCAGTGGGTCACTGCCTGGGCGGCCAGCCCGATGGCGGCCACGCCCACCAACCTGGCATCTCCAGAGGATTTCTCCGCCGCCGGATTCACCGATCGCACGATTCGCAACATCGTGTGGACGAGCGTGGGCGGCCGGTCGGCCCGGATCCGGTTGTCCAACCTGTTCGGCACCGGGCCGGTAACTTTCAACGAGGTCGATGTCGGCATCGCACGGACCGGTGCCGCGCTCGTGCCCGGCACGAGCCATTCGGTCACCTTCGGCGGGCGACGGTCGGTCACTCTCGCCCCCGGCACCGAGCGGCTCAGTGACCCGGTGTTCATGACCGTGCCCGGCCAGACTGACTTGGCGGTCAGCCTGTTCAGCCGTAACCCGACCGGCCCGGCCACCTATCACAGTGACGCCCAGCAGAACAATTTCGTGTCCACCCCTGGCAACAGCGCGGGCAGCGCGTCCGCGGACTCGTTCACCACGCCCAGCCAGCACTGGTATTTCGTGGATTCGGTCGAGGTGCGGGCGCCCGCCGCACGGGGCACCGTGGTGGCGTTCGGCGACTCCATCACCGACGGCTTCCGGAGCACCGTCGATGGCAACGCCCGATGGCCCAACGACCTGGCCCGCTTGTTGGCCGCGTCGAACCGGCGGACCTTCGCCGTTGCCGATCAAGGGATCAGCGGCGATCGGGTGCTCAGTGACTCGGCCTGTTTCGGGGGCAACGCGCTGGCCCGATTCGCCCGCGACGCGATCATCGACTCGCACGCCCGTGTCGTCATCATGCTCATAGGTATCAACGACATCGGCTTCAGTCAGCTACCGAACAGCGGCTGCAGCGCTCCGAACACCGATGTGTCGGCCGCGCAGATCATCGCTGGTTACAAGGTAATGATCGCCATGGCGCACGCCGCCGGAGTCCGGATCATCGGCGGCACGCTCACCCCGTTCCAGGGCGCCGGCTACTACTCGGTCGCCGGTGAGGCCAAGCGGGAAAACGTCAACCAGTGGATCCGCGCGAGCGGCGCCTTCGACGGGGTGGTCGATTTCGACCGGACCGTCCGGGATCCCGCCAATCCCTTGGTGGTGCTGCCGGCTTTCGACCGTGGTGATCACCTTCACCCGAACGACGCCGGTTACCAGGCGATGGCCACCGCGGCGGCGGTCGCTTTGGACAGCCCGAGATAGCTGGTCAGGTCGATGCACGGCGACCGGCCCGGCGGGCCGGTCGCCGTCCTGGCCCGCGCGGCGAAGTTTCTGTTGCGGGACCGGCATTCGCGGTTACAGGATTGAGGTTCTGCGGACGCATCCGGGCAATACCCGATGACGAGCGAGGGTGGCCGATGACCAGTACCACGAACCAGACGCCGCGACTGCCGTTCGACCAGCCGAACGCATTGCACGCCGCGCCGATGTACGCGGAATTGCGCCAGGAAGGGCCGATCGTGCGCGTGACGACACCGGCCGGCGACCCGGCATGGCTGGTGACATCGTTCACCGCGGTGCGCGAGGTGTTCCGGGACAACCGGTTCGGCCGGTCGCATCCCGAGCCGGAGAAGGCCGCCCGGATCTCGCACGCGGCGTTCCAGGACGGTCCGAGCGGCGATTACGAGACAGAGGAACGCGACCACAAGCGGCTGCGCCAGATGCTGGCACCGGCATTCTCGGCACCGAGGATGCGTAGGCTCACCGACCGGATCACGGAACTGACCGGAGCCTGCCTCGACGACATGCGGGCCGCGCACGACACCGACCCGGACGCGCCGGTCGACCTGCAGGACCTGCTGGCGTTTCCGTTGCCGGTGCTGGTGATCTGCGAACTGCTCGGCGTGCCGACGAGTGACCGGGCGTACTTTCGTGAGCTGTCGAACCGGATGGCGGTGTACGACGGGGGAGGGGACGCCCAGGCCGCGCTGGCCGAGTTCAGCGGCTATATGTTCAGGTTGGCCGCCGTGAAACGCGCGAACCCGGGGCCGGACGTCATTTCGGACTTGGTGGCGATGCAGGCACACGACCCCGATTTCACCGACGAGAATGTCGCCCAACTGGCCGCCGGTCTGCTGTTCGCCGGACACGAGACGACCGCCACCCGGATCGCGCTGGGTACGCTTTTCCTGCTCAGCGACCTGGCTCGGCGGGACGCGTTCGTCGCGGATCCGGACGGTCAGGTCGAGGCGACCGTGGAGGAGATCCTGCGGATGACGGCGATGTTCGGGATCGGGGTGCTCCGTTATGCCCATGCGGATGTCGAGGTCGCTGGCGTGCGGATCGCGCGTGGTGACGCGGTGCTGGTCGCGGTCGACTCCGCGAATCGCGACCCGTCCGCGTTCGACGCGCCGGACGTGTTCGACCCGACCCGCAAGCCCAACATCCACGTGGCTTTCGGCTACGGCGGGCACGTATGTATCGGCGCGAACCTCGCCCGCACGGAACTGCGGACCGTGTTCCCGTTGCTGTTCCGTCGTTTCCCCGGCCTGCGGCTGGCGGTCGACGTCGATGGCATCAAGGTGCGCAACCGGCTCGCGGGTGGCGTGGACGCGGTTCCGGTCGTGTGGTGACCTGAGGAGGACGGATGAAGGTGCACGCGGACACCGGCGTCTGCGTCGCGTCCGGGCAGTGCGCGCTGCTTGCCCCTGAGACGTTCGACCAACGCGACGACGACGGCATCGTGGTGCTACGCGAGGACGAGCCACCGCCGGAACACCACGACGTGGTGCTCCAGGCGGTGCTCACCTGCCCATCCGGCGCCCTGCGGATCGTCGAACCGTAGGGGCTATGATCGGTCGACATGGGCGGGATTTTCATCAATTATCGGAGCGGAAATCATGCTGTCATCGTCCACGCACTATATGAGCGACTGGCCGGCTATTTCGGCGAAGAATCGGTGTTCCTCGACAAGCCTTCGATTCATGCTGGCAGCCGGTATCCGGACGAGATCAAGAAACGGTTGATGGACTCGGACGTGCTCATCGCCGTTATCCATGACGGATGGCTGAATGAACGCGACGCCGACGGTGCACGACTACTCGACCGCGACCGGGACTGGGTCCGCATGGAGTTGGAAATCGCGCTCGCGAGCGACAAGATGATCGTTCCGATCTTGGCTGACGACGCCGTCCTGCCACAAGCCGACGAACTGCCCACCTCGATCAGCGATCTGGCGCACCGACAGGCCCGCCGAGTCCTCGCCGATGCGGTATCCCGCGACACCAGAGCCCTGATCGAGGAACTCGAACGCGACGTCGCACCCACCTGGGCGCCCGGCGAAGCCGAGCCGGCACAGGCCATCCGTCGGCCCTTTCGGGTTCCGATCGCCGTCGCAATCGCATTGCTCGTCGCCCCGCCCCTGTGCACGATCGGCAGTCATGCGTCAATGCACGACAACCCGCCGCCAACGATTTACCTCGCGCTGCTCTCGGTCTTCGTTATGCTGGCCAGGCTCATCGCCGGTGTTCCGGTGTTTCTGGGCCAGCGTGGGATCAACTCGTTGGAACGCGAAATACACCCCATGCCGCCGATGCGGTTCCACCGGCGAATTGGCATACCGTTAACGGCGTTGCTGTATGTCTTCTGCGGCGCGATCGTCATCGCGGGTGCGATTCTGTCACATCTTTCGCGGCTCGCGGTCTACGCGGTGATCGCCACGGTCTTTCTCGTTTTCGTGACCGCCCTGATCCGCACCATGCTCCTCGTGTCGCGCGAAGAGCGTTCGGACGACGAGCGAGCGAAGCACTGGCCGAAGCCGCTGCCGGTGCCCCCGGACCCGCTCACCCTGCGCCGTGAGGTCAGTCTTCTCGACGACCGGCTGGGCATGTGGAAGCCTCCGCTGTCAAGGGAACAGCGGGACAAGGCGCAGTGGATGCTGGGCGCCGTCAAGGACAGCGTCGCGGAGTCGCGGCACCGCACGGCCCGGACCCGGCGGCTGTGGCTGCTCACCGACCATCCGGTGCGTATGGTCGGCTACCTGTGGTGGACGGCCGGGACAATCGGCATGCTGGCCGCCGCCGTCGTGCCGAGGATCGTCGGCCGCCTGCTCTCACCGACCCGTGGTTCGGTGACCATCGTCGCCGGCGCGGTGATCGTCTGCCTGATCCTGTGGGCAATCTTGGAACTGGACTACCGACGGCAGCGATCCCGGACGCTTGCCGTGGCGGCCGACGTAACCGGCGATGTCGAACGACTGACCCAGCGTCTCGCGGAACTACTCCAACCACCCGGCACCTCGCGGTGACCGCTCCGCTGACCAGGTCGGTGTACATGTGGGTGGGCCAGGACGAGCCTGGCCCACCCACATGTTGTTGGAATCCGGTCAGCCGCAGTTGTGCGCGTCGCTGGTCGCCGAGGAGACGACGACGTCGATCGCGCCACCCAGGCCGGTGAGGTGCAGGGCGTTGACGGTCAGGCCCTTGTCGGCGCCGGGTACCGGGACCTGCTCGTTGATCACGAGCTTGGCCAGGCCTGCGACGTTGATCGTCGTGTTAGGACCGACGTTCAGGTTCACCGGGATCCCGCCGATGGTGAGGTTGGCGATCGTGGTCGCACCGCTGGACCCGGAACACGTCGTGGTCGACGTCGCCTTGATCGCGGTCGCTGTGATGACCGGTAGTCCTGGGATGCCGATCGTGGTGTTGGCGACCGTGGCCGTCGCGGTCGACGTGCCGGGTGCCAGCGTCGTGGTGACGTTGGCGCACAACACATCGGCGCTGATCACCAGCAGGGCACCGACGTGTGCGGTGCACGGGGTGGTGGTCGAACTCGCGGTCGCGGTGCGTACCTGGCCGGTGTCGGGCGTCGGTGGGACGGTCAGGTTCAGCAACAGCAGGTTGACGTTGGCGCTGATGCCGAATGCCCGGCCGGTCAGGAATTGCAGGGTCAGCGTGGCCGACGCGCTCGCCGGCCGGTAGAAGCCGTCACCGTTGAAGACCGCGGTGACGCCGACCGTGCCGGCCGAGTTCAACGGCTGGTTGACCGACGCGATGGTGCAGGTGGCCGTGCCGTTGGCGACGGTGACGCCGGTGCAGGTCTGCGCCGCGGGGCCCGCGCCGAGCGTGAAGACGACCGACCGCCCGGCGATCGGGGTGACGCCGTCTTCGGTCAGCACACCGGACAGGTGCGCCGGGGTGCCGTTGGCGACGTGTGTGTCGCCGGTGTAGCTCAGCGCCGTCTCCTCGAGCGTCACCGTGAACGTCGCCGTCGCGGACGAGGGCAACAGCCCTGGGCTGCCGCCGAACACTGCGTGAATCGGCACGGCGCCGGCCGGTTCGTCGGGTGTCACCGAGCACTGGCCGACGCCGTTGCCGTCGGTCGTCGCCGTGCAGGCCGCCTGGCTGTCGAGTTGCAGGCTGATCTGCTGGTTGGCGATCGGGGAGCTGGTGTTGGCGTCGGTGAGCCGTGCGGCCAGGGTCACCGGGTCGTTGAAGTCGCCGGTGGTCGGGCCGCTGTAGGTGAGGGTGGTCTGGCGGGCGGTCCAGACGATGACCGTCTTGTTGCTCAGATGGGTCAGGCTGTCGGTGAAGCTCGCCTGCACCGTATCGGTGCCCGGCGCCGTCGTGTCGGTGACGGTGAACTGTGCCTGGCCGCTGCCGTTGGTCACCCCGGTACCGGTGGCACCGGCGTCGGGTCCGGACAGCACGTTGAACGTGACCGTCACACCCGAACGCGGTTGACCGTTGGTGTCCACCACGGTCGCGGTCTCGACCTGGCTGGTGCCGACCGGATCGGTGGCGGTGGACGGGTCCAGCCGGATGCCCGACGCCGGGTTGGTGCACGGCAGGCCGTCCGGGTTGTACGGCTGCGCGAGCATCAGGTCGAAGACCTGCTTGAGGTGCGCGGTATGCCCGAAGGTGAACCAGAAGTCCTCGCCTTCGTAGATCGCGAGGCCACCGTTGACGGTGCGGGCATACGCCTCGACGTTGCCGGTGTTGCCGAGCGTGTTGGTCGCCTTGATCGACGTGCACCAGCCGCCGGCGTTGCTGGTGAAGGTGTTGGAGTCGCCGACCGAGTCACCAGGCTGCGGGCCGACGGCCAGACCGGAGGTCAGCGTGCTGGACTCGATGGCGGTGTACGAGCCGCTGGCGCCCTGCGGTCCCGGCGAGCTGGTGGTGAACGGGAACAGGAAGTTGCTGTAGTCGGCGATGCCACCGACGCCCGGCGCGCAGCGGTCGGCGTCGAACACCATCACCTTGCCGCCGTTGTCCAGGAAACTGTTGACGGCCGACAGCGTCGACGGGTGTGCGCCGATGTCGCAGATCTCATAGAGAATCACCGTGTCGAACCCGCCCAAGGCGGTCGACGGGTTCGCGTCGATCGCCGAAACCGGTACGTTGGTGAACGAGGCACCGTTGTATGATCCGGTGTTTCCGGCTCCGATGGCCGATCCGGTGACCGCATTGACGAAGATGCTCGACCCGGATCCTGGGCCGCTGGTGTCGTTGATACCGGAGCCGAAGTTGAATACGTAGGCGACATTGTTGCTGGTCGCGGCGTGTGCCGGCGCCGGCAACGCGATCAACGCGACGGCGGCGAGTACCGGGAGGACCGCTGCCAGGCCGAGTCGGCCTGGCAGGCGTCTTGGCAAGAACGAGGACAGCATTGGCTTTCCTTCTTGGCTGGGTGATCGGTCTCTCGAAGACGATCGCGCCGCGCCGAACCTTCGTTTCCGTAATGCGCCACGTGCACCCGGTTGGCATTCTTCTTCACCCGATCAGCGCAGCTGACCAAATGAATTACGAGCGGCATCCTCCGTAAGGAGGAGGGTTTTGCCGGTGGGCCCCGGATTTTCGTTCCCTCGGCCGAGGCGGCGACGGCGTCGCGGTTCTTACTGTCTTGGCATGATCGAGGCACACGGACTGACCAAGGTCTACGGCGACACCAAGGCCGTGGACGGGCTCGACTTCCAGGTGAAGCCGGGCCGTGTCACGGGATTTCTTGGTCCGAACGGGGCTGGGAAGTCCACCACCATGCGGATGATCCTTGGGCTCGACCTGCCCACCTCGGGTGCGGTCACCGTCAACGGCCAGGGTTACCGCGGCAAGGTGTGGCCGCTGCGTGAGGTCGGCGCGCTGTTGGACGCCAGGGCGGTGCATCCGGGCCGCTCCGCCTACAACCACTTGCACAGCCTCGCCGCGGCCAACGGCATCGCCCGCGCCCGCGTGGACGAGGTGCTGGACGAGGTCGGGCTGACCTCGGTGGCCGGCAAGCGGGTGGGCGGGTTCTCGCTTGGCATGTCCCAGCGGCTTGGCATCGCGGGCGCGCTGCTCGGCGATCCGGAGATCCTGATGTTCGACGAGCCGGTCAACGGCCTTGACCCGGACGGCATCCTGTGGATCAGGACACTGATGCGGTCGCTGGCCGAGGACGGCCGCACGGTGCTGGTGTCCAGCCACCTGATGAGCGAGATGGCCCTCACCGCGGACCACCTGTTGATCATCGGCCGGGGCCGGCTGCTCGCGGACACGTCGCTTGCCGACCTGATCGGGCGGCACTCCGCGGAACGGGTCGACGTGCGCGCCGCCGACGCCCCGCGCCTGGCCGGTGACCTGCGTGCGCAGGGCGCCGGGGTGAGCGTCGAACCCGACGGCACCCTCCAGGTCACCGGCATGGGCGCGGTGCGGATCGGTGAGGTCGCCGCGGCGCGCGGGCATGTGCTGCACCAGTTGCGCGACGTGACCGCGTCGCTGGAGGAGGCGTACTTCCGGCTCACCGACGACAGCGTCACCTACCGGGCCCCGGCGCCGGGCACCACCGAGTTCGCCGGGCCATCACCGGTCACAGCCGCTTCGGCCCCGAGCGCCGGCCCACGGGCGGCGTCGCGGATCAGCGAGGCACGGGCATGACCGCGGCCGGGTTGCGCCTGCGGGCCACCGCGGGCAGCGAGTGGATCAAGTTCCGGTCGGTGCGGTCGGTCCCGGCGGCGCTGCTGGCCACCGCAGTGGTAGTGGTCGTCGGCGGGCTGCTGGTCACCGCCGGCTTCCGCAGCGGGTGGTCCACGATGACCGCGAGCGAGCGGGCCACGTTCGATCCGACGTTCCAGAGCCTGCACGGCGTCGAGCTTGCGCAGCTGTTCGTCGGCGCGCTCGGCGTGCTGACCGTCACCGGTGAGTACACCAGCGGCCTGATCCGCACCACGTTCGCGGCCACCCCGCAACGCGCCCAGGTACTGGCCGTCAAGGGCCTGATCCTCGGCGGGGTGGTGTGGGTGCTGTGCACGGTGGCGTCGTTCGCGGCGTTCTTCGCCGGCCAGGTGGTGCTCACCGCGCCGGCGCGGCACGCGTCGCTCGGCGATCCGGGTGTCCTGCGGGCGGTGTTCGGCGGCGGTGTGTACCTACTGCTGATCGGGCTGTTCGGGTGTGGCGTCGGCGCGCTGTTGCGGCGCACCGCGGCCGCGCTGGCCGCGTTGTTCGGCATCGTGCTGGTGCTGCCGATCGCGGTCGCCCTTGTGCCCGGCGTTCTCGGTGCCCGGCTCAACGAGTACCTGCCCTCGACCGCGGGCATGGAATTCTGGACGGTCGTCCGGACCGGCGGTGACGCGCTTGGTGCGTGGCCGGGGCTCGCGGTGTTCGCGCTCTACGTCGTGGCCACCGGCGTGGCCGCGCTTCTGTTGCTGCGCAGGAGGGACGTGTGATGTCGACGATCAACCCATCCCGGCGGGCCCGCGCAGTGCTGGCCAGCGAATGGATCAAGCTGCGCTCGCTGCGGTCCATGCGGGCGAGCTTGGCCGTCACCGCGGTGTTCAGCGTCGCGCTCGCGGTGCTGGTCTGCTCCAACTGGGCCGCGAGCTGGTCGGGTCTCAGCGCGGCGCAGCGCGCCCAGTTCGACCCGACCGACACCAGCCTGAACAACTTGCAGGTGGTCGCGGTGTTCTTCGCGGCGCTCGGCGCGCTGATGGTCACCAACGAGTATGGCAACGGCCTGATCCGCAGCACGTTCGCGGCCACACCGCAGCGCGGCCGGGTGCTCGCGGCCAAGGCGGTCCTGTTCGGCGTGGGCTGCCTGATCGCGGCGACCGTGATCACCGTGGCGGCGTTCGCCGCCGGCCAGAGCGTGCTGGGCAGCCGCGCGCCGCACGCCGGCCTCGGCGATCCGGGCGTCCTCGGGCACGTCATGGGCGGCGCGCTGTATCTCACACTGGCCGGGTTGTTCGGCCTGTTCCTCGGCGCGGTGGCGCGCGGCACCGCGGTCACCGTGTCGGCCTTGTTCGGCGTGTTCCTTGTGCTGCCGATCCTGGTGAATAGCCTGCCGAAGGACGCCCTGTGGCGGCACACCGTGCCGTACCTGCCGTCGAACCTCGGGGTCGGTTTGTGGCACACGCACGGCCAGTTCTTTGTGGGGCCATGGCAGGCCGCGGCCTGGCTCGCCGGGTACGTGGCCGTCATCGCGGTCGTCAGCACGGTCCTGTTGCGTGGGCGGGACACCTGAGGTTGGCGGCATGCTGAGCACCATGCACATCCCGGGCCGGCTACGGGTGGCCGCGGCGGACACGCTGTTCGTCGTGGCCGCGTTCGGCACGGCCGTGCTCAGTTCGACCCGTGGCCTCGCACCGTGGCTGCCGCCGTACGCGCGGATCCTGATCGCCACGGCGATCGCGGCGCCGGTACTGGCCCGGCGGCGGGCGCCGCTTGTCGTGCTGGCGGCCACCACGGTGGTGGCCGCGTTCGCCATCGTCGTCGGTGTGCCGGGCGGTGGGGCGATGATCGGGGTGCTCGTCGCGGCCTACACGGTCGCCGCGTACGTCCCCGACGCGGCCATGGTGGCCGGGGCGGTCGCGGTGCTCGTGTCCGGCGTGGCGTTGGGGGTCGCGGTCTTCATACCGGGGTCGCGAGCCGCCCAGACCAACCCGGGCGGCCTCACCCCGCTCAACCTGCTCGTGACCGGACTCGCCGTCGCGGTCGCATGGACCACCGGGTACGCCATCCGCATCCGCCGGACCTACGTGGCCGATCGGGCGGAACGGGCCGAACGCGAGGAGGGAGAGCGCGTGGTGCGGGCCGTCGCCGAGGAGCGGCTGCGCATCGCCCGCGAACTACACGACGTCATCGGCCATTCGATCAGCCTGATCGCGATCCAGTCCGAGGCAGCCGCGCGGTCCGCGCGCACCAACCCGGACGCGGTCAGCGGCTTCCTGGCCATCATCTCCTCGGCCAGCCGCGAGGCGCTCACCGAGATGCGCCACGTCCTGGCCGTGCTGCGACCGGAGCGGCCGGACGAGCTACGCCCCCAGCCCGACTTGGCCGCCCTGCCCGAACTGGCCGACCGGATCGGGGCCGCCGGCCTGCCGGTCCGGCTGGACGTGCCCGATGGGATCACCGTCGCGCCGGGCGTCGGCCGGACCGCGTACCGGATCGTCCAGGAGGCGCTGACCAACACGCTGAAACACGCCGGCGCCGCGCACGCCTCGGTCACCGTGGCCCGGTCGGGTGACACGCTGCACGTTTCCGTGCGCGACGATGGCACCGGTCCGTCGGGCACCCCGTCGGCGACCGCGCAGGGGATCGTCGGCATGCGCGAGCGGGTCGCCCTGTACGGCGGCATCCTGCGTGTCGGCGGGCATCCCGATGGCGGCTTCGAGGTGCACGCCACCCTGCCCATGACAGAGGAGGCCGGGTGACGATCACAGTGCTCATCGCGGACGACCAGACATTGGTCCGGACCGGGCTGCGGGCCATCATCGAGTCGGAACCCGGCATGACGGTGGTCGGCGAGGCGGCCGACGGCGCCACCGCGGTCGAGGCCGCGCGCCGGTTGCGCCCGGACGTGGTGCTGATGGACATCCGCATGCCCGGCCTTGACGGCGTGGCGGCCACCCGGGCGCTGGTCGGCGGCCGGGCCGCGCCCACGACGACCCGGGTGCTGATCCTCACCACGTTCCACGCCGACGAGTACGTCGCCGAGGCGTTGCGAGCCGGCGCGTCCGGCTATCTGCTCAAGGACGCGACCGCGGACCAGATGGTCGAGGCGATCCGGGTGATCGCGGCGGGCGAGGCCATGCTGGCGCCTGCCGTGACCAAGAGACTCCTGGAGCGCATGAGTTCCGGACCGTCCGATGTGGATGGTGCGGAACTCAGGGCCCGCTTGTCCGCCCGGGAAACCGACGTGTTGTTACAGGTGGCGCGAGGCCTGTCCAATGCGGAGATCGCCGCCGCACTGCACCTGGCCGAGACCACAGTCAAGACCCACGTGCAGAACATCCTCGCCAAACTCGGGGTGCGGGACCGGTTGCAAGCAGCCGTCGCCGCCTACGACGCCGGTCTGGCCCGCCCGCGCGGCAGGAATACCGACGCCGGCTGACGATTCGACCGGCGCCGCCCGGTGAGCTGGACCCTCTTGGCTGTCCCCGGCGAACGGATGGACTCAGGCGTGCAGGGTGGGCCGGTAGATGAGCTCTTGGATGTGGCCGTCGAGCGTCCGGCTCTCGATCAGATCGAGGTCGAAATCGGCCGCGCCATGGAAGATCGGGTCCACTCCGGTCTGACCGGTGATCACGGGGAACAGCGTCACCTGGACGCGGTCGACCAGACCGGCGGCCATCAGCGCCCGGTTCAACGACAGGCTGCCATGCGAGCGCAACGGCACATCGGACTCCTGCTTGAGCCGGGCGACGACATCGATGGCGTCGCCGCTCACGATGGTCGCGTTCGGCCAGTCCAGCGGTCCTCGCAGCGTGGTCGACACCACCGTTGCCGGCAGGTTCCGCATCCGGGTGACCCATGGGTCACGCGCCTCGGACTCCTCGGTGCTCGATGCCAGCATCCGCACGGCCGCACGAAACGTGGTGGCCCCGAAGACCATCCGCTGTTCCTGGCCGTACAGGGCGAGGCGGTGTTCGAGCAGTTCGGGGCCCTGCTTGCCCCAGTAGCCGCCACAGTTGCCGCCGGCGGCGCCGAAGCCGTCGAGGCTGGTAAAGACGTCGAAGGTGTAGGTGGCGCTCATGATGTTCTCCTCGAGTGGGGTTGATCGGGTTGCCGGCCTCTCACCTTGACTACGAACGGGCCCGACGCCATCCGACACCACCGCGGAAAATTCAGACGCTGCGCAGTACCGAGACGACGGTACCCAGCACAACGGCCCGGTCGCCGTCGATGACGTCGTAGTCCGGGTTGCGCGGCTCAAGGTAGACATGGCCGTTGCGACGGCGATACACCTTGACGGTGGCCTCGTCATCGATCATCGCGGCGACGATCTGACCCGAATGAGCCTCGGGCTGCTGTCGCACCACGACGATGTCGCCGTCACAGATCGCGGCGTCGATCATCGAGTCGCCGCGCACACGCAGACCGAAAACGCTGCCACGCCCGGTCAGCTCGCGGGGCAACGTGAGCATGTCATCGACATGCTGCTCGGCCATGATGGGACTGCCGGCGGCGATGTGGCCGACCACGGGCACGGTCACCGCGTCGTCGGCAGGCTCCCGCGTCGGGCGCTCCCGCAGGAACACCCGCACGTCGATCGGCCGGGACATCGTGGTACTGCGACGCAGAAAACCCTTCTCCTCCAGGCTCGCCAGGTGTTTGGACACCGATGACGATGACCGCAGCCCGACCGCATCGCCGATCTGTCGGGTGCTCGGCGAGTACCCGTGCCGCATCACCCAGTCCCGGATCGTGACCAGGATTCGTTGCTGCCGCAGCGGCAGGGCGGCGGTGTCCAGGTGCTCGAACGCGTCGATGTCGTCGTAGGCGGTCACCTGCGGAATCGTAGAGGTAGGCGCCCTGCCTGGTTCTGGCCGGCCACCGCGCTCCGACAATGCGCGCCATCGACCCGGCTGTGCTGCGACGCATCTCCTTGCGTGCTGATTCTTTGCTACGATCGTTCGGCGATCGCGGACGTGACTCACCCGGATTCGGCCGCGATTCACGGCTTGTCCGTCCGCACTGGAGGCGTAGATGCCCACGACCGTCACGGAGATCATCTCGGCCCTGCTGCCCGATGCCACCGGAAGTGACATGGTGATCGAGCGGTTCGACGAATGGCACAACCCGACGGACGCGAACCCGGCCACTACCGGCTGCTGCACGTGCTTCTGACGTCGGCGGAGCCCCAGATTCGTGAGTGGGGCTGAGGATCCGGTCACCTGGCCGGTCGGCTTCCGACGTCACCTGAGGGTCGAGACCGCCGACGGGGCAACGTATCTGCTCGCCGAGCACCAGGTGACCGTCCTGCACGGGTCCCACATCGCGGCATTGGCACCACTGCTGGACGGCACCCGCACCATCCCTGAACTGGTGCGCGACCCACCGGCGGGCATGACGCCGCAACAGGTCGGCGCCACCGTCCGTGAGCTGGCCGGCGCTGGTCTGGTGGGGTTGCACGCGCCGGCGGCCGGCGATGTCGACACACCAGCACTCGTGTACTGGGCGACCGCCGGACTGGACGTCCCCGGCATCGGAAAGTCCGGTGTGGACGGACGAGTACAGCTGATCACGTTGGGCGACACCGACATATCCGCAACGGAACTCGCCCTACGCGACGCCGCACTCAGCATCGTGCCCACCGGAGTTGACGCTGACCTGTCGGTGGTGCTGTGCACGGACTATCTCGATCCCCGCCTCGCCGACATCGACAGGCAGCATCGCAGCGCCGGCCGGCCATGGCTGCTGGCCAAACCAGTCGGCACGCAGCCGTGGCTGGGACCGGTGTTCCAACCCGACCTCGGATGCTGGCACTGCCTCGCCGACCGCTTACGGCGACACCGCCCGGTCGACACCATCCTGGCCCGCAGCGGTGTACCGACGACGCGGCCCGTTGCGGCCATCGCTCCCCTCACCGTCGCCGCAGGTGGCCTGATCGCGCTTGAGGCGACGAAATGGCTGGCCGGCTATCGATATCCCGGTCAGCAGACCGTATGCACGGTCGACAGCCTCACCTTGCACACCCGGCACCACGAGTTGCGCGTCCGGCCGCAGTGCGCCCACTGCGGTGATCCGTCGATGATGCGTGCCATTGCCTGGCGGCCGATCGAGCTGACACCACGACCGACGGCGGACACCAGCAGCGGCGGCCATCGGCTGCTGCCGCCCGAGCGGATCCTCGCCCGGTACCAGCACCTGATCAGCCCGGTCACCGGCGTCATCAAGGAAATCCGACGCGACACGCGTGGACCGGAATTCTTCAACGTGTTCCGCTCCGGCCCGAACATCGCGATCGGCAGCCAAGGGCTTGACGCACTGCGGTCGACATTACGAGCCGAAAACGGCGGAAAGGGAATTACCCCGCTACAGGCCGAGGTCGGGGCATTGTGCGAGGCCATCGAACGGTATTCCGGCACATTTCACGGGGACGAGGAACGCGTCCAGGGCAGCCTGCGCTCACTGGGTGAACCGGCCATCCACCCGAACCGCTGCCAACTGTTCCACGAACGGCAGTATCCGAATCGCGCGGCGTGGAACAGCACGCACGGAAGCTTCCAGCGGATACCGGAGCCGTTCGACGAGCAAGCGGTGACGGACTGGACTCCGGTGTGGTCGCTCACCCACGAACGACACCGGCTGCTCCCGACCGCGATGCTGTACTTCGCCGTGCCCGACGGCCCGCTACGGGCGGACTCCAACGGCAACGCGGCCGGCGGCACCCTCGAAGACGCACTCCTACAGGGCCTGCTCGAACTCGTGGAACGGGACGCGGTCGCCCTGTGGTGGTACAACCGCACCCGCGCACCCGGGGTCGACCTCGACGCCTTCACCGACCCGTGGATCGACGAACTACGCACCGTCCACACCGGACTGAACCG
>DATBCR010000749.1:0-1690 GCA_036270375.1 Pseudonocardiaceae bacterium
CGAGGACCCGGATGATCCGCGCCAGCGGCGCGGTGGCGGTCGCCAGGCCGTCCGCGGCGGCCGCTGCGTCGACGAGGTCGGCGTACGCGCGCACCGCCGCCAGGTCGGTCCAGTCGGGTCGGGGCAGCCCGACGTCCGCCAGGTGCCGCTGTTCGGTCCACAGTGCGGTGGCCAACCGCAGCACCCGGTGCAGTTGTGCGTACTCGGCGCTGTGCCACTGCAGCCGTTCGTGCAGCGTGTCATCGGCAGGCGGGCGCGTGGTGTCCGGCCAGGCCCGATCGAGGGCGGCCAGGATCTTGGTGGCATCCATCCACATGACGAACGTGTCGAGCCGTTCGGGTGTGGTCGGTGGCAGGCCGTCGACACGCACGTGCGCGAACAGCGGGTGGGCCTGTTTGACCGCCTTGGGCGCCAGTGCGCCCAGCTTGGGCATGCCATCCGACCCGGTCCGCAGCTTGCCGCCGTCGGCCAGATGCTGCCGGACCTCGTTCGCCAGTGTGACCAGCACGCTCGGGTTGCCGTCGGCGACGTCCACCTCGGCCAGCGGCCCCAGTCGCTCGATCAGCGGCTCGGCTGCGGCGATGAGATCGGCCAGTTGCCGGCCGCGTCCGGACCAGATCGCGCTGCGACCGGTACGTACGTCCGCCAGCGCGTCAGCCATCCAGGCCTCGGGCCGACGAGCCAGCTCATCGGCCTGTTCGGCCAGCCGGTGCAGGCGCTCCCGCACCTGGCCGCGCACGGCCGGATCGAGGCGACGCACGGAATCGAACGCGGGATGGTTCTTGTGCGTCGACTGCGCTGTGTCCGCACGAGCGGCCGCGCGCTCCGCCGCGACGAGGTCCGCGAACACCCGTGGCGCCGGCACGGTGGCCAGGTCCAACAGCCGCTGGCAGGCCTCCGGCTCATCAGAGGCGAGCGTGGCATCGAGCAGGTAGCCACGCCATTCGGTCACTTCGTCGGCGGCCGGTGCGTCGCGACCTGTGTCGACGTCGACGTAGTCGGTCAGCCATCCGAAGCGCTCGGTCTGCTCCTGATGTTGCCGGGCGATGCCGGCCAGGGTGCCCTGATAGCCGGCTTTCTCGTGCGCGCGCACCTCGAGCTCGCGCACCGCCACCAGCTGCCGGTGCAGTTCGGCGCGGCGGCGCCGCAGCGTGTCGATCGTGTCGCGGCAGTGCTGGATGGTCGTCCGCGCGACCTCGGGATCGTGTTCGGTGGCCGCGGCGGCGATGCCCTCGACTGCAAGCTTGAGATCGGACATGTCCTCGCGTGCGGTGCCTACAACCGCGACCGACAGCGGCCGGATCGCCGCCGGCAGCTTGTCCCGGACCTCCTTGAGCGCCCGGTCGGTGTGCGCGGTGACCAGGACCCGCTGTCCGCGTGCCAGCAGGTGCGAGAGCAGGGCGGCCGCGGTGTGCGTCTTGCCGGTGCCCGGCGGTCCCTGGACCAGGGTGTGCGCCGACACGTCGACCTGACGGATGATGCGCAGCTGAACGTCGTTGACGGGCAGTGGCAGGAACGGGTCGTCGTCCACCATGACCAGCGCACCGCCGTCGCCCGGTGTCCCGCCCGTGGCCGGGCGGTGGTCCGGATCGATCAGCGACAGCACACCGTCCGGAACGGTCCCGGACCTGGTCAGCTGATCGACGATCTCGTTGAAGATGTCGACAAGACCTTGTCGCGAACGTTTGCG
>DATBCR010000750.1:0-16745 GCA_036270375.1 Pseudonocardiaceae bacterium
GAACGGGTGCTCCGCGCCGAGGAACCCGGTGCCGCCAAGGCTTTGTGGACGGATCTGGTGGCCGGGCGGTACGGCCGGGCAGTCGCCGGCGCCGCTGTCGAGCACCTGCGCCGCTACGGCGATCGTGCCGCCGGCGACCTGAAACTGGAGCAGCCGACACCACGGCAGCGGCCGTGGATGCTGCTGGACATGGTGCGCCCACTCGTCAGCCAGGGCCGGACCGTGGCGGCCAGTCGCGCCGAGGAACGCCGGGTACGGCAGGAGACGGAACAGGCGCTGCGACTGGCTTGTCGCGGCCGCACGCGGCGACTTGTGTTGCGCGGGTTGGCCTCGGCGCTGCGGTGGTGCGTGAAAGCCCGTGAGGACACCAGGTTCTGCCGGACCGAACTGTACGGCCTGTCCCGGCGGGTGTTCTACCGGCTCGGTGCCGAACTGGCCGAGGGTGGTCACATCGACAGCGCGGACGACGTCATCGACCTCACCGCGCATGAGGTGCTCGGCGCGTTCGAGGGCACCCTGCCCGGCTCGGACCTGCGTGGGCTGGTCGCGAGCCGCCGCGCCGACCGGGAGCACTACGCCACCCTGCCGGAACCGTCCGCCCGCCAGGTCACCACGGCCGACACCGCGCTGTCCGCGCCCCGGCCACTGGCCACCACGAACGCGTCCGGCGACGACAGCGAGGTACTGCACGGCCTCGCGTCGTGTGGTGGCGTGGTTCGGGCGCGGGCCAAGGTAGTGCTGCGTCCGTCGGTGCCTCCGGAGGAGTGCCGTGACCGGATCCTGATCGCCCGCGAGACCGACCCCGGCTGGCTTTTCCTGATGACCGTGGCCAAGGGCCTTGTGGTCGAGCGGGGCACGTTGTTGTCGCACACCGCGATCACCGGGCGGTTGCTCGGCGTGCCGACGGTCGTCGCCGTGCGCGACGCGATCAGCCGGATTCCCGATGGCGCCTGGGTGGAACTTGACGGTTCGGCGGGCACCGTACGGGTGTTGGACGGTGCCGGGCCGTGATCGCACGGATCAACCGCTATGTGCGCGGCAGCTACCCGCCTGCGCTGTACCTGCCGTACGCGGTGCTGTGGTCGCTCGGCATGACGGCGGCGTTCGCGCTCGGTGATCCCCGGATTCCATTGTGGCGGCCGGATTTCAGCACGTTCCGGACCGTGCTGACGTGCTGTGTCGTGCTGCTGATGGTCCGTGCGGTCGACGATCTTCGGGACCTGGAGTACGACCGCGTGTACAACTCGGGTCGGCCGCTGCCCGGTGGCGCCGTGCGGGTGTCCGACCTGGTCACGGTGATCGCGGTGTGCGCCGGGGTCGCGTTGGTGTGCAACGTCGGCCGGGGCGGTGTCGAGGTCGCGCTTGCCGTGCAACTCGGCTACACGGTGCTGATTCTCGTCGTCGACCGGGTGGCGCACTGGCCGTCGGGGGACAACCTGCTGCTCAGCGGGATTGTCAGCTTTCCGGTGCAGGTACTGCTGAATCTGTATCTCTACGCCGGTGTCGTGCACCAGGCGGGGCTCGGGCCGAGTTGGCATGCGATGCTGCCGATGCTCGTCGCGGTCAGCGCGTTCGCGCACCTGGAGTACGCCCGCAAGCTCACCAGGACGCCGGCGGTGGGGGAGCGCAGCTACGTCACCGCCCTCGGCCCGTCAAGGACCGGCATCGTGGCCGTGACCGCCGCCGTTGTCGCGGTCGTGCTCGGACTGGTGTTGACGGCCGCCATGTCGTGGGGCCGGCTGGTGCTGATTCCTGTTGTGTTTCTCGGTTACGGCGCCTACCGGTTCTGGTTGGTCCGTGCTACGCGGTGGCCGCCACTGGCCGCGGTTCTGTTTCCACTGACCGGTTTCCTGACCTATCTGGTCGTCGGCCTGATCGGAAGACAGTCGTGACCCGTCGATTCCCGTTCCCGGAAAGTCCGGACGTCTGGCCACCCGATGAATACCGCGAGCTGCTCGCCCAACCGGGACTGCCGGAAGTGTTGCTGTCCAACGGACATCGCGCGCTGCTCGTCACACGCTACGCTGACGTGAAGGCCGTCCTGTCGGACGACCGGTTCAGCAGGGCCGCGTTCGGTGGCACGCCGATGTTCGCCCGTACCACGGAATCCCTTGCGCTCGCGACCAGCGACCCGCCAGTGCACACCCGCCGCCGGGCCGCCGTGACATCGGCCTTCAGCGCACGCAAGGCCCGGCAACTGATGCCGCGCCTGCGCGAACTGGCCGATCAGCTCATCGACGGAATAGGCGAGCCGCCGGTCGACCTCGTCGAGTCGTTCACCGTGCCGTTCGCCCTGCGCGCCAGCACCGAACTGCTGGGCATACCGGCCGCCGACGAGCCTCGGCTGCGCCCACTCGTCGACGCGATGATGTCGACGACCCGGTTCACCCGGGACCACGTGACCGCGGCGCACCGGGAAGCGGCCGCCTATTTCGACGAACTCGTTGCCACCAAACAGGCCCACATCGCGGCCGGGCGGCCCCGACCGGACCTGCTGACCGAGTTGCTGACGGCGGAACGGTTGAGCCACAAGGAGATCGCCGTGTTCGGCGCGGGCCTGCTGATGGCGGGCTACGAGACGACGAGCAACCAGTTGGCCATGTGCGCGCTGATGGTGTTCGGCGACCCGGACCGGGCCGACCGGCTGCGCCTCGAACCGGCCGGTGTCGAGCCCGCCGTCGAGGAGATGCTGCGCTGGAGTTCGCTCATCGCGACCGGCGGCGCCCCGCACGTCGCCACCGAGGACGCACGCCTTGGCGACACGGTGGTGCGGGCCGGACAGGTGGTCGTGCCGCTCACCGCCGCCGCGAACCGCGACGCGACGGTATTCGCCGAGCCCGAGTGCTTG
The DNA here is from genome assembly GCA_036270375.1 of Pseudonocardiaceae bacterium. Taxonomy (GTDB): domain Bacteria; phylum Actinomycetota; class Actinomycetes; order Mycobacteriales; family Pseudonocardiaceae; genus DATEPR01. Next base: position 2,849 of record DATBCR010000750.1, read on the forward strand.
CGGCCGGACCGCGCCGACAACCCGCACGTGGCGTTCGGGCACGGACGGCACCACTGCCTCGGCGCCGAACTGGCACGGGTCGAGCTCCGGGTGGGCTTGCGCGCACTGCTGGACCGTTTCCACGAGCTGACCGTCGACGCGCCGGTCAGCGAGATCCCTTGGCGTAGCGGCATGTTCATCCGTGGCCCGGCGGTACTGCCGGTGAGCTGGACAGGAGCGTGCGATGAAGCTTGACGGCATGTTCATCGCCGGTGTCGGCGCGTACGTACCGGACAGCGTCTCGACCGAGGAGGCCGTCGCCGCCGGCTGGTACGACGCGGACGAGGCCGCGGCCAGCGGCTGGACCGGCGCCGCGGTGGCGGGTGACCTGCCGGCACCGGACATGGCGGTGATCGCCGCACGGCAGGCACTCGCCCGGTCCGGCCACGAGCCGGGCGAGGTGGCGATCGTGCTGCACGGCTCGTCGATCGGCTTCCAGGGCCCGGACGTGTGGCCGGTGCAGAGCTACATCCAGCGGCGCACCATCGGTGGCGAGGCACCCGCGCTCGAGGTCCGGCAGGCATGCAACGCGACGCTCGCCGCCATGGAACTGGCGAGCGCCTACCTTGGCAGCGCGGCACAACCGGCCGCCATGATCACCGCAGCCGACAACTTCGGCCACGCCCAGTTCGACCGCTGGCGTTACGCCGCCGGCGCCGGCAACAACCGCCTGACCATCGTCGGTGACGCCGGTTGTTCGGTGATTCTGTCCAAGCGGCAAGGCTTCGCGCGCCTGCTCGCGATCAACTCGCGGTCCGTGCCCGACCTCGAGGAGATGTACCGCAGCGGCGTGGACCTGTTCCCGCCGGAGCCGACGCTTGGCGGCCCGTGCCGCCCCGGCCAGCGGTGGGCGCACTACCGAGGCCAGCACCCGGAAGCCTTCGAGGCAGCCAAACTGATGCTCAGCGAGGCCCGCGCCACCCTCGGCAAGCGCACCCTGTCCGATGCCGGTGTCACGCCGGAGCAGATCACGAGAGCGGCGCACGTGTTCGCCGGCGGGCAGCGCTACATCACCAGCGTGTTGGCCCCCATCGGCATCGACCCGGCCCGGGGCATGCTCGAATTCGGCCGCGGCGTCGGCCATCTCGCGGCGTGCGACCAGATCGTCGCCCTCGATCACCTGCTCACCACACATGCCGTCGGCCCCGGCGACCACGTGATGCTCCTGAGCAACGGCGGCGGCTCACTCATGTGCGCCATCCTGGAGATCCTGACCGTGCCATCCTGGATCGCCTGAACCGAAGAACACAACCCTAGCCCGGCAGGAACGTGTCCACCTCGACGACCTTTCCCGGGGCCGCGCCGGGATACATGACCGACCGCTGGGTCAGGCTCTTCCGAACCTCCAACATGGCGCCTGCGGCCGGGTCGACCAACATTTCGACCTCGTACCCGTCGCCGTCCGCGCACAGTCCCTGGCCGGTTCGGCCGGCCAGATCGGTCGCGGTGCCGCACAACCGCACGCCAGGCACCAACAGCAGGGCACGCCAGGCGGCCGACCGGCCGGCCGGCGAGAGCGGCGCGATGGCGAGCAGGAAACCGAACTGGCGCAACAACAACGTGGCCGGCGGAGCAACATCGGGCGAGGACGTCGAATCGGCTCTGACCACCGCCAGCACCCCGGCCGGTGTCGTGGGCAGGGCCGCCGCCTGTTGATAGGTCAGCGCCTTGACCTGTGGCAGGAAGCTGAACTGGCCGGCCGGATCGGCCATCACCTGGCCGGTCGCGAGCCCGCTGTCCAGCGCCGGTCTGCCGGCGGCCTGCCAGTGCGCCCGGTCCGTCGCCGTGCCGAACTCCGGTGTGCCGGCACTGATCACCCGCACACTCGCGGCGGACGACGGCTGCACCGTGACGTCCCGAGTGGCCGTGACGTAAGCCGTGAAGGCGTTCGGTGTGCCCGGGTTGTAGACCAGCGCCCCGAATCCGGTATCCCGGTAGTGCACCGGAGCGCCGGGCCCGCTCCCCGTGCCGGAGTGCCCGGCGACCGACTCGATGAGTGCCCGGGCCGAGTCGTAAGTGCGTGGCACCGGCGTGGTGCCGGCGCCGCAGCCGGCCAGCACCACGCCGGTCAGGGCGATCATGGTGAACAGCCCTCGTGTCCTCGCCACGGCGTCAGAAGACCTCCGGGCAGCCGCCCTGACCGCTCGACTCCCAGAGGAATATCGACGAGATCGTGTCGTTCATGCCGCTGCCGTCCGGCCACCGTTCATTCGAAAGATCCGGCCGCGAGTGGCCGCCGAGCACGCAGGCCCATTGATTCGGCGCGGTGTGGGCGTCGATGAAGTCCTTGCCGATGTCCGTGGTGAACGCCTTGTTGGCGTAGAACGAACTCGCCTGGTCGTTCGCGTTGTTGCCGACAAAGACCCACTGATTGTGCACGACGTTGTTGTAGTCGTAGAAGTAGTGCGTGGTGTTGAAGTTCTTGCCGAAGTTCGCGTCCTGCCACATGCAGAAGTTCTTGAGCGGGCACGACGGGTTGGTGACCGGTGCCGCCGAGGCCGTTCCGGCATTCAAGCCGACCACGGCCCCCAGCGTCAGGAAACCGGCGGCGACCAGCACCGTAACTCGCCTTGGCAACCTTATTGATCTCATTTCCCCTCCTCGATAACGGTGGTGCGGGCCAATGATGCCTCCCCTGGACTCGGTCTCGCCACCCTTTACGTTCAGCCGTAAACCCACAGGTCGCGGCGCGTGCTAATGTATAGCGTGATTGGGGGGATCGAGATGGTTTTGCGGATCTTCTTCACCGCTGACGATCTGGCGCGGACAACTGTGGCGGGCAGTGCCGATCCGCTGTGGGAGACCGTGATCAGCAGAATGCGGTTGCGCGATGTCCACCAGTCACTCGAGTTGCATCCATGGCTGCGCCGGGTCCGTGCCGATCCGGCCAACGTGACGCGGATGCGCCAAGGCGCACTGCTGTTGTCCGTGTTGGCGCCGCGCGGCCCCTACATTCCGGATTTCCTGACGCCGGACGAAGCCAGGACCGGGCTGGACAGCGGGTTGGACGCCCTGCTGCGCACGCCCCGCCGCAGGTTGCGCCACGAGCTTCGCCTGCTCGCCCGCGACACCAGACTTCCGGACTGGGTAAGGGACATCGCCGACGGCGACGTCGAAGCGCTGAACCGCCTTGCGAACGGGCTGCGCTCCTACCACGATGCCGCGATCGCACCGCACGACGACCTCGTCACGGCCAGCGTGGCTGCCGACCGTGCACGCCGCGCGCATGGCCTGCTGGACAACGGGATCGAGGGCCTTTTCGACGGCATGCGACCACTGGTCCGATGGCAGTCACCGGTGTTGGAGGTGAACTACCCGGTGGACCAGGAACTCCACCTGGCCGGCCGAGGCCTACGCCTTGTGCCGTCTTATTTCTGCGACCGGTACCCGATCTCGCTCGCCGACCCCGACCTGGCGCCCGTGCTGATCTACCCGATCGACATGGGCAGCCGCTGGCCGCAAATCGCCGTGGCGAACGGCCCGCGACCGCTCAGCGCGCTGATGGGCGCGACAAGGGCGGGTGTGCTCCGCGCCCTCGACGTGGACTTCGGCACGACCACCACCCAACTGGCCCGCCGCCTGCACACCACGATCGCATCGGCCAGTCGGCACACCAGGGTGCTGCGGGACGCCGGGCTGATCGCTACCCAGCGCGACGGCATCGCCGTCCTGCACACCCGCACCTCCCTTGGCACCGCGCTCCTCGAACACGACCGGTGACCGGTCCATTCCATAATCGATCGGGAAATGCAGAAAACGATTTCAGGATCGCACCCGGCCGGCCAGCAGATCACATGCCTCCGCGAGCTGGTCGACCACGTCGTCCAGCGGCTGGTCCGCATTGACAACGAGCCAGCCGTCCTGGTCGGCCCAGTCGTCCAGTACCGTCCGGATCGCGTTCTGGTGGGACAGGAAACTGGCGCGGGAACACGTCACGTCCATACCGCACTCGTACGGCAGCGGCTGGCCGTCCATGCGCTGCCACGCCACTTCCGGGTCCAATCGCAGGTATACCACCAGATCGGCGGCCGGCAGCCCGGCCGCGATGGCCTGCACCCACCCGGCGTCGGCGCCGTACGCGATCTCGCTTGCCGCGTTCTTCATCCAGAAGCCGTCCAGCAACACGAACCCGTCGAGCTGGTCGCCGACCCGGTCGGTCAGCGCGAGTGTGCTGGCCCACAACAGGAACAGCAGCCGGGGCGTGGTGGACATCCGCGTTGCGCAGTAGCGCACCGTGCGGACCGACTTCGTCAGGCACGCCCCGGTCGGGTAGTTCGTGCTGTCGACGACGTCCCACCGGTCGATCAGCGTTGCCGGCACGCCTTCCGCGCACAGCCGGTCCGCGAGCAGCACCGTCACCGTCGACTTCCCGACACCGTCCGCGCCGACGACCGCGACGGTCACCGGCCCGTTCATGCTGGCACGCCCGCGGTTGGCGTCGGCGTGGACCTGGTCGTGGCTTGGCTCACGGTGCCCTCCAGACCGGTGCTGACCTCGGACATCCGCCGAGTTAATGCGTCGACTATGCTCCGGACGAATCGGGCGGGCATCTTCCAGGGTGCGGTCACATTGACGGATGAACGATTGGTGAACGGCCCACACGGCCCGGTATGTCAATTGCACGAATGCCTACGCGCTTTGCTCCTTCTCGCGGCGTTCGGCGGTTTCCCGTGGGTCGTTGACAGTGGTTACGGTGTCCATGTCGACGTCGGCGTGGTGGGTCATTGTGTAGAAGCGGACTTCGTGGCCGTCGGGGTCGTGCAGTAGCGGAAGAATCCAGCCGATGCTGGCGAAATGTACGCCGGCATGGGTTTCGCCGAGGTCGGTCAATCGGGCCGCCAGTGCGTCCATCGTCGGCTTGTCGGGGACGCCGATGGAGAAGTAGTCGAAGCCGGCGGCGGCTTCGGCGCGGGCGGGGTCCAGTCGTAGGGCCAGGTCCGGGCCACCGTTGGGATGCGCCATGGCCAGGCCCATCAGGGTGCCGCCTTCGACGAACTCCATCTGGACCCGGTAGCCGAGTCGGCTGGTGTACCAGTCGCGGGAGCGGGCAAGGTCGCGGACCGGCAGCTTGAGGTGGTGCACGCCGGCCAGGACTGGTGCTTCTGGTGTGGCGGTCATTTCGGTCCCCCGTTGCAGTGGCGGTGCATCATTGCAGCTATAGTGCATCCTATGGATGCGGTAGTCAACCCGGACCGTCGTCAGCGGCAGGTCGCGCGTACCGAGCAGCTCATCGTGCGGGCGGCGACCGAGCTGTTCCTTGCCGACGGCTACGTGCCGACCACGCTGGCCGCGGTCGCGGCGGCCGCGGACGTCGGCCTGCGTACCGTCTACGTCCGGTTCGGCACCAAGGCCGCGCTGTTCAAACGCGTGGTGGACGTGGCGATCGTCGGAGACACAGAGGAAGTCGACGTGCTCGGCCGCGCCTCGACGGGCGACGCATTCAACGCGCCGACCGTCGAGCGGCGCGTCGCGGCGATGGCGGCCGTCGGGCGGGCGATCATGGCGCGCACCGGGGCGCTGTTCGCGGTGGCGCAGCAGGCCGCGACGGTCGAACCGCTCATCGCAGAGCAGTGGCAGTCGGGGCGGGAGCAGAGTCGGCACGTGCAGCGCGTGGTCTGGACCAAAATGGCGGACGACGGACTGCTGCCGGAGGACCACGACATCGACCGGATCATCGACACCGCGAGCGTGCTGGGTGCGGCCGAGACGTACCTGTTGATCACCCGGATGCTCGGCTGGGACCTCGACACCTACGAGACCTGGCTGCGCGACACGCTCATCCGGTTGGTGTGAAACGGGATCAGGCGGCCCCAAGCGCGACGAACGACAACGCCGTCGCCTGGTGGACGGGGTTGGCGGCAGCCTGGTTCCGTGCGCTGGCAAGGGATTCCGCCATGGTGGCACCCGCGCTGACCGCCGCGTGCAGGTCAAGCATCAGCGGCACGGTCGCGGCGTCGTTGACCGGCACGATGCTGGCCACGATGCCCGCCGTGCCAAGCGGCAGCAGCGCGGTGGTCAGCCCGAGCAGTTCGTCGGCACCGACCGGATGCAGTGTGCCCGAGTCGCAACTGGGCAGCACGACCCGGTACGGCGCCCGCCGCAACTGTTCGAAGTCGTACACGGTGAGCGGGCCGTCGTCGAGCCGGATCGACGAGAACATCGGGCTGTCCGCGCGGAAACGGCCGTGTGCCGCGATGTGCGCGAGCGAACTGCCGTCGATCGCGGCCAGCACCTCGGGGGCCGTGGCACCGCCGTCCCGAAGCACCAGCGCGCCACGATAAACCTCCATCAAAGTCGAGATTTCGGCGCCCTGACTGGACAAACCCGGCCCGCGCACCAGAACCACGTCGTCCCGAGGCGGTGCGGGCGCGTGCCGTGCGTTGAGCCACGCCGTCGCCGACGGCGCGACCGTGTGCACCCGGTCCCGCAGCCGAGGCAACAGCGCCCACGGCACGGCGTGCAACCGCCCTGGCGGCACGACCACCACGACACCGTCACCGAGCTGGTCGGTGGCCGGCCCCAACAACGTCGACTGCAGACGGCGACCGAGCGCTTCGAGCCGCGCGAACAGATCGCCGACATTGGCCGCGCCGGGTGCGTAGGCCAGCCGCCGCAACAGCCACCTGGCCGCCTCGATATCGGTGTCGGCGACACTGATCCGGCCGGCCGCCACCCGCCGCACCTTGCCGGCGCCGCACACCAGCACGTGCAGGCGGTCGTCGACGGCGACGATCTCCAGCAGCCGGTCCGCACCGAGTTCGTCAAGCAGCGCACGGCTTTCCGCCGTCCGCGCCGAGCCGGGACCGCCGGCGAGGTGCAGCGTCCGTTGCCGGATCCGCTGTTCCAAGTGGACAGACCGGGCAGCCAGCACCGGCAGCACCGTGCCATCGGCCCGCGCCTGTTCGAGCCGGCTGGCGATCTCCCGCAACGCCGTCAGGTCCCGCCGGTTCCGCGGGTCGGTGCGCGGCCGTACGACCGGTACCGCACACGCCGTCGCGCGCCGCCGTTCGCTCCACAGCAGGAGTTGCCTCGGCAGTGCGCCGTGCAGGCACGCGCGCTGCGCCAACTCGGCCAGTTCGGCGCCGCTCGCGGTGGCGCGGGCACGCAGTTCCGAGGCGCCGAACGCCATCCGGTGCTCGTCGAGCACGTCGAGGCCGCGCCGGCACGCCACCAGCATCGTCCGTGTGTCGCCGTCGGCATTGGCGAGCAGCGCGTACCCGAGCCAGCCCTCGGCCCGCGTCACGGCCGGCCCGCGCGCCCGCCCTGCGGCCGCCGCCCGCAGGTGCGCCCGCGCGTCGTCGAGCCGGCACAGCGCCAACGCGATCCGGCCGGCCAGCAGATGCGCCGGGACCCGGTCGGGCGCGCGCAGCGCGTCGAGCCGTGCCGCGGTCCGGGCGGCCAGCGTGAGATCCCGGTCCGTGCCGGCACCGACCGCGAAACGGGCCTGTGACACCAGCAGTTGTGCGTGGCACCGCCACCACTCGCGGCGCTGCGCGGTGAACAGCCGGGTCGCCTCGGTCGCGCGGGCCAGCGCGGTCGCCGGGTCACCGCAGGCAAGCGCGGCCCGGCCGGCGGCGAGCAGCAGTTCCGCCCTGCGGGTGTGCTGGCCACGCCGGTGCGACACCTCGGCGATGGCCGTGTCCGCCTCGGCCAGCGCCTCGTGCGCCAGCCCGGCCGCCAACAGCACGGCGCACCGGTCCGCGGCCAGCTCCGGCATCGGCGTTGCCAGCCCGCGGTAGCGGCGGCCGGCCCGCGCCAGCCGGCCGAGCGCCACGGGCAGGTCACCGGACCGGAACGCGCTCAGGCCCAGGTTGTGCAGGGCCACGGCCGAGTCGTGGTGCTGCTCGGTTCGGTCGAAAAGGCTTGCGGCGGCGGTGAAATCGGCTTCCGCACGGTCGACGGAGCCGAGCGCCAGCTGCACATGGCCGCGCAGCGTCAGCGCCCGCCCTGTCCACACGGTGTCCTTGGCGCGGCGCAGCACCGGCACCACGGACCGAAGATCGACAAGGGCGTCCTCGTGCCGCCCGAGCACCCACAGCGCCCCGGCCCGGCGCAGGCCCACCCGTGCCGCGCACGTGCCGGCCGACAGGGTCACGGCGTCGTCTAGGGAGGCCAGTCCTGCCACGGTCCGGCCGCCGTGCACGAGCGCGATACCGAGCGTGGCCAGCACATCCGCCTGCCGTTCCGACGAACCCGACTTCCGCGCGAGTGCGAGCGCGCGGCGAAGTTCGGTGACGGCCGATCCGAGATGCCCGAAATCGCGTTCGACAAGACCGATCGCTTGACGTGCGATGGATGCGTGAAACGGCGTCGGCGACCCGGACAATACGGCGTGCGCACGGCGAAGTGCCTCGGTGGGGCGGGCGAACACGAGTTGCAGGAGATCGTCGGACCGGGTGGACAGCACCGGTCGCATCCCCATGTCACCCGATGTTAGTGGCGCCGTCCGCGATTCGCATCCGAAAAACATGTATCCAACGGCCCACCACCCGCATCATGACATTGTGGACACTGAACCGAATGCGGCTCTCGCCGCGATGAGCGATATCAGCAGGGCGCAGTTCGCCGACATTGTGGCGGCCGCCGCCGTCGACGGCGTGCGGTTCGACACCGAGCCGCAGGACGCCACACTGGGCCCGGCCTACATCTGGCAGGCCGAGCACATTCTCGTCAGTCCGGACGTCGACGAGAACAGCGACGACTTTCTGCGAAAGGTCGACGCCGTGCTGTCCACCAACCTGGACGGCAGCCCGCAGCAGACCGCACCGGACCGGGTGAAGCTGCTGACGGTCGCCCCCGGCACCGATGTCCGGACGCTCGTGGACAGCCTCAACGAACAGTTCAGGGCGACGAAGGTCTGGCTCAACTACCTGGTGTCGATCACCGCGCCCGCGCAGCCGGACCCGGTCAACCTGTGCCCGGCCGACGAACCGCGCCCGGTCCGGCCGTACCCGGCCACCGTGCCCTACCCGCCGCCGAGCAGTGGCATGTACGGCCACGACGTCACCGTCGAGGTGATCGACACCGGCCTGACACCGGGATGGGAGACCGACCACCCCTGGCTGTACGACGCCGACCGCCAGCCGCCGACCGACGTGAGTGGCGACCTCGGCGAGACGATCGGCCAGGACGACCAGATCGAGGTGTACGCCGGGCACGGCACGTTCATCGCCGGCATCGTGCGCTGCGTCGCACCACGGGCGCGGGTGCACGTGTCCAACACGCTGCGGTGGGCGGGCGCGATGACCGAGTTCGAGGTCGCGAACGTCGTGCACGCACAGCTGGACGCGGGCTCGCAGCCGGACATCATCAGCCTGTCCGCCGGCTGCGCCACCCTCACCGGCCAGCCGCCGCAGACCATGGTCGACGTGCTGGCCAGGCTGCGCGCACCCGCTTGCCGCACGCTGCTGGTCGCGGCCGCCGGCAACGACGGGAGAGGCCCGGCGACCGGTACGGCCGGCACGTTCTATCCGGCCGCGTTCGCCGGACCCGATCCGTACTCAGCCGACCACGTCGTGGTGGCGGTCGGCGCCCTGCGGGCCGACCGGCTCGGCCGGGCGTGCTTCAGCAACTACGAGAACTGGGTGACGGTGTACGAGGACGGGGAACGGCTCGTCAACGCGTTCCCCACCGGCAAGTACACCTGTCACGAACCGCGCACGTCACCGCCGGTCTGCGTCTACCACAGCGGTCTCGAGGACGGCTGCACGTGTGTCACGGCCGCGGCGAAGGGCGCGCACCTGCGCTTCAACGGCATGGCGGAATGGAGTGGCACATCATTCGCGGTTCCGGTTATCGTCGGCCGCGTCGCACGCCACCTCACCGACGATCCCACCCGGTTCAACGGCGATCCGAGGGCGGCGTGGGCGGACCTGGTGCCACGGATGAAAGAGATCCCCGATGCCGGCGACGGCATCCCGCTGAACATCTTCCCGGTGCCGGCTGGGGGTTAGCCGCGCACCGCGACCGTGGGGCGCCCGCGCTGGACCGGGCGCCCCACGGTCGCGTCTACAGCAGTGTCCAACTCGTCGTCACGGCCCGGCCATCGTTGGCGCGCAACCGAAGCCGGGTCGGGCCACGGGGGAGATCCCGTGCCGTGAACCAGCCCTCCGCGTCGACGGGCACAGTCCGTCGCTGGTCGGCGGCCTCGATCGTCACGTCGCCGCCGGCGCCGGTTACCAAGCCCCGCAACGACATCCGGTCGCCGGTGACCTCCGCCTGCAGTTCCACCGACACCGAGGACGTCTCGAACGACAGCAGCCGCACGTCCTGCGTGCTGCCGCGGACCACGCCGGTTTCGAGCGCCGAGTCCAGCAGCAGGGTGGCGATCTCCTCGTCGATCCGACGCATCGACAGCGCCGCACGGGCGTTGTCGACGACGTCGGCGGGTGGCGGATCGACCTCGGTCGCGATGTGCCGCAACCGGTCCATCACATCGTCGTCCTCTGTCATGACTGCCCCTGTTCGGCCAGCATCAGGTCGCGCAGCTGGTTGAGGCAGCGCTGGCGGGTCGGGCCGATGCTGCCGATCGGCATGTCCACCGCGTCGGCCACCTCGCCGTAACCGGGTGGTGGCGTGGCCATCAGGATGCGCAGCAACCGCTGGCACCGCTCGCCGAGCCCGGCGAACACCCGCCACAGCGCCGCGTCCCGCTCGTCCCGCAGCAACCGGTCGTCCACCGGCGGCGCGGGATCGGTGACGTCCACGTCGTGTTCGACACCGAGCACCTCGCGGGTGCGGCCGGCCCGCCTGATCAACTGCAGGCACTCCCGGCGCGCGGTCGTCGACAGCCAGCCGGCGAGGCGTTCCGGTTCCACGATTCGGTCGAATTTCTCGACCAGCCGAAGCCAGGTCATCTGGACCACGTCCGCCGCATCCGTGGAACTGAGCCGAAATCCGCGGGCGATCGACCAGATCAGGCTGGTATAGCGGTCGACGAGCGCGTTCCACGCCGTTTGGTCACCGGCCGTCGCCGCCGCCAGTAAGGCCTCCGTGTCCACTTCCACCTCCGGGCCACCTGCCTTTACTGATGCCCGCGATCACCATTCTGATGCCAGCGACCATCATGCCGTTCTTGCCAACGGGCCGCCCGTTTTCGCCGCCGGTCCCAGAAATGGCGGGCGGCAGCCGGCCGTGCGGTGGTGTACTGGACCGCGCGTTGTGTGATCAAGGGAGGCCGCGGTTGAGTACGCAGGTCCAGCCGATCGAACCCGCATGGCGGGTGCTGCTCGGCTACGTCCGCCCGTTCCGGCGACTTCTCTTTGCCGGCGCGGTGTTGAGCCTGTTCACGTCGGCTTCCGGCCTTGCGCTGCCGCTGGTCGTACGGGACCTGATCGGCACCTTGCGGTCCAATCACGGAGTTGTCGCGCTGCTCGCGCTGATGACGGTCCTGGTGCTGGCCAACGCGGCGATCGGCGCGCTGAGTTCGTACCTGCTGGAACGGGCCGCCGAGTCCGTCGTGCTGACCGCCCGCAAGCAGTTGGTGGCACGGCTGTTGTGGCTGCGTATCCCGGCCGTGGACGCGGCCGAGCCGGGCGACCTGATGTCACGGGTCACGTCCGACACCACGCTGCTGCGGGACGTGACGACGGGGACGCTCGTGTCCGCGGTGACCGGCGTGCTGACGTTCCTGGCCACCATCACCGTGATGGCGCTGCTCGACCCGCTGCTGCTCGGCGTCACGGTGACCGCGCTCGCCCTGGCGCAGGTGGTGGTCCGCGTCGTGGTGCCGAGGATCCGGATCGCCACCCGGCAGGCGCAGGAATCGCTCGGCGCGATGGGTGCCGCGCTGGAACGGGTGCTCGGTGCGCTGCGCACGGTGAAGGCGTCCGGTGCCGAGGACCGTGAGCGCGCCCGACTGGACGAGGCCGCCGAGCGGGCGTGGCGGGGTGGCGTGCGGGCGGCGAAGTGGCAGTCGATCGCCGGCAACACCGGCGGGCTGGCGGTCCAGGTGTCGTTCATCGTGGTGCTCGGTCTCGGCGGCGCGCGGGTGGTGTCCGGCGCGATCGACGTCGGGACGCTGGTGGCGTTCCTGCTGTACCTGTACTACCTGCTGCCCCCGATGCGGCAGTTGGTGGACGCGGTCACCCAGTACCAGATTGGCGTCGCGGCAGTCGCCCGGATCCGTGAGGTCGACTCGCTGCCGGCCGAGCCGCACGACCCGTTCCCGTTGCCCGACACCAATTCCGGCCCGGCTGCTGTGGTGTTCGACGGGGTGCGGTTCCGGTACCGGCCGGAGCTGCCGGACGTGCACCACGGTGTGAGTTTCGTGGTGCCGGCGGGTGGGATGACCGCGTTCGTGGGTCCGTCCGGTGCCGGGAAGACGACGGTGTTCTCGCTGATCGAGCGGTTCTACGACCCGGACGCGGGGCGGATCCTGTTGGACGGCACCGATGTGCGGGACTGGCCGCTGGCACGGCTGCGGGCCTCGATCGGCTACGTGGAACAGGATGCCCCGGTGCTGTCCGGTTCGCTGCGGGACAACCTGCTGTTCGGCGCCCCGAACACCGACGAGGCCGAACTGCTGGAGATCCTGGCGACCACACGGCTGGACACGATGGTGTCCCGGCTGCCGGAAGGCCTCGACACCACCGTCGGCCACCGGGGAATCAAGCTGTCCGGCGGCGAACGCCAACGGGTGGCAATCGCGCGTGCGCTGCTGCGGCATCCCCGGCTGCTGTTGCTGGACGAGGTCACGTCACAACTCGACGCCATGAACGAGGCCGCACTACGCGAAACGATCGCCGAAGCCGCACGATCCACGACGGTGCTGGTGGTCGCGCACCGGCTTTCCACGGTGACCACGGCCGAACGCATCGTGGTGATGGACGGCGGCCGGGTACGGGCGGTCGGCACACACGCGGACCTCGTCGTCGGCGACCCGCTCTACGGCGAGCTGGCCGCGACCCAGTTCCTCGCCGCAGCCGACGGGTAGGCACCAGCGCCAGTAGTGCGGAACAGAACGCCGATAGCGCCGTAGTCACGAAGCCGGTTCCGTCCAGATCGCCTTGGTATACGCGACCCGCAGCCCGCACCGTTCCATGGTTCGCTGGCTGCCGCTGCCCACCGTCGTGTGCCCGACGACCAGGTCGGCGCCGGCCTCGGCGGCGACCGCGATCCGGTGTCGGATCAACGCCGTCTGCACGCCTCGGCCTCGGCTGGCGGGTAGGGTCGCGGCCGTTGCCAGGTAGCCGGTGCCGTTGGCGAGGAACAACATGCCGATCCCGTCGGTGGCCGATCCGGTGCGGGCACGGAAGAAGCGGCAGTTCGGCTCGTCCGCCAGCACCGTCATCGACCTGGCCAGGGTGCCCCGCCGCTGTTCCGGGAACCCGAATCCCGCCACGTAGACCCGCGCGAACTCGTCCGGCTCGGCCGGCTCGACCACCACGCCGGGCACCGGTTCGGCCGGCGCGTCGGCGATCGGCGCGTACAGGCCGCCGTAGAACCCGTTGTGCCGCAAGCCTTCCTGGGCCAACGCCGCGAAAAGCACCGGATCGGCCTGCGACGGCGTCACCTCCACCCGCACTGTCAGCCCGTGTTCCCGGTACCACCGGGCCAACTCCGGCAGCGCGGCCACGTCCGACGCAGTCAGTCCCGTCACGTGGTTGAACACCGGGTTCGGTGCGGCCGCCACCAGGAAGGCGCATCCCCGCCCGACCCGTCGCACCTGCGCACCATCCGGATTGCCGGGCACGGCGGCCATCGCCCCGACCCGTACCACGAGATAGTCCAGATCCGCCCGCTCGACCCGGTCGGCGACATCCTGAGACAGCAGCACCCCGACATTCTGCCCGTACGGTCAGGGTTTCGTCGCGACGCCCGCCAGAATGAACGCCCGCGCCGGGTCCAGTTGGTAGCC
>DATBCR010000751.1:0-4838 GCA_036270375.1 Pseudonocardiaceae bacterium
GCGAGGCGGGTTCGGTGTGGCAGTTCGCGAACAACTACGTGCTCGTCGCCGTGCGCTGACCGCGCGGCGGACATCGAGGCAGGGGTGACCGAAGTGGTCTGGACCATATGGACCGACTTGCTCGGCAGCCGCACGCGCCAACTCGGCACCCGGTATCCGACCAGGGTGATCGAAGCCGGCAACGGCGACGCGCTCGTGCTGCTGCACGGCGTCGGCGGCCACGCGGAAGCCTACGCGCGCAACGTCGTGCGGCTCGGCGAGCGGTACCGCGCGATGGCGATCGACCTGCTGTGGCACGGGTTCTCGGCGAAACCGGAGTTCGACCACGACGCCGTCGGCGCGTATGTCCGGCAGGTCATCGACTTGCTGGACACCGAGGGCATCGAACGCGCGCACATCGAGGGCGAGTCGCTCGGCGGCTGGGTCGCGTTGACGCTCGCACTGGAACATCCGGAGCGGGTCGGCAAACTGGTCCTCAACACGACCGCCGGTATCGCGTGGCGACCAGGGTCGGTCGCGGAACGCCCGGCCGAGGGCCGCGAAGCATTACGAGCCCGATCCCTTGCCGCCATTGACGATCCGACACCGGAGACCATCCGGCGGCGGCTGGAGTGGCTGATGGCCGCGCCGGACCGGGTGACGGACGAACTCGTCGAGGTCCGGCGGCGGATCTACGCCGACCCGGCCACGAATGCCGCCCTGCGCACCGTTTTCGCGAACTCGTTCGGCTTCGGTTCCGGCCCGAACCGGCGGATCGCGGAGGCCCGGCTGGCCGAGGTGACCGTGCCGACGCTGGTGCTGTGGTCGGACCGAAACCCGGGCAGCGGCCCGGATGTGGGCCGCCGGATCGCCGAACTCATCCCCGGCGCGGCGTACCACTGTGTCGACGACGCGGCGCACTGGCCACAGTGGGAGCAGCCGGCCGAACACGACCGGGTGGTCCTGGACTTCCTGGACAGCAAGGACTGACCGCCAGAAGGACGGACCCGCATGCCGATCCGCAGTCTTGCCTACATCGGGCTGTCGACCCGTGACGTGCCCGCCTGGGCGGCGTTCGGCGAAGAAGTCCTCGGCCTGCCGGCACACCGCGACGGCGACGACCGCGTGCTGCTCCGCATGGACGAACGCGTCTACCGTTTCGACCTGCGCCACGGCGCGACCGAGGGATTGTCCTGGCTCGGCTGGGAAGTACCGGTCGCCGCCGACCTCGTGACGCTGGCACGACAACTCGGCGAAGCCGGCGTCGACGTCCACCGGGCCACCTCGGACGAGTGCGCCGACCGGCGGGTCGCCGGGCTGCTGTGGGTGTGCGACCCGGCCGGCATCCGGCACGAGTTCAGCTACGGCCAGGAGGCGGACTTCCGGCCGCTGCGCCTGACCCGGCCGCTGTCCGGTTACCGGACCGGCGAGTTCGGCATGGGCCACGCCGTGATCGGCGTGCACCGTTACGCCGAGACACTGGCGTTCTTGGTCGACACACTGGGATTCCGGGTCAGCGACACGTTCGACAACATGATCGCATTCCTGCACTGCAACCCGCGCCACCACTCCATCGCGCTGGTGCACACCGACGAGCCGGGCCTCCGTCACGTCATGCTGGAGACGACCAGCCTTGACGATGTCGGCTCGACCATCGACATCGGCCTCGCGAAGGGCATCGTCACCCGCACCCTCGGCCGCCACACCAACGACCGCGCCGTCTCCTTCTACCTCAACACGCCGTCCGGCTGGGAGATCGAGTACGGCTGGGACGGCCTCGAAGTGGACGAGCGCGAGTGGTCGACACGCCAACTCGTCGGACCGACCAGCCTGTGGGGTCACCAACACTTGGTTGGCAACGAAATCAGGACGCCATGACCAGCGACGACAACGCAGTCGACGACAACAGCGGAAACCCGGACGACTATCGCGTCTCGGACTGGCAGCGGGAGTGGATCGGGGCCGCGCGGGCCGAGGTCGACGTCGACGAACTGGCCCTGATGTGCCAGTCGGCGACCGACATTCCGAGTCCGACCGGTGCCGAGCGGGAACTGGCCGAACACCTGCGGGAGTGGATGTCCTCGGCCGGGCTGGACAGCCGCGTGCAGCTGATCGACGAGCGCCAGGCCAACCTGATCACCACCGTCGGCGCCGGTCGCGCCGGTCCCCGGCTGATGCTGCACGCCCCGCTGGACACCGCGTTCGCGCCAGGACGCGAGGACGCGGCCTGGACCGGCATGAGCGAGCTTGCGAGCGAATCGTCCAAACGGTCGCCGAGGTCGGACTTCGCGGTGCCGGCGGAACGGTTCGGTGACAAGATCGTCGGCCTCGGCGCGGAGAATCCGAAAGGGTTCGCCACGTGCGCGCTCGCCACGGCGCTCGCCGTGCACCGGTCCGGCATTCCGTTGGACGGCCAGCTCGTGGTCGGGCTCGTCGGTGGCAGTATGCCGGTGCTGCGCAACGAGATCAGCTCGCGCGGCAACATCGGCATGCACGTCGGCACCCAGTTCCTGCTCGACCGCTACCCACATCCGGACGCCGCGATCGTGCTCAAGCCTGGCTACTCGGTGGTGCACGAGGAAGTCGGCTGTGCGATCTTCAAGGTCGTCGTGCGCGGCTCGACCGGGTACACCGGCAGCCGCCACAAAGGCGACTACCGCAACGCGATCGTCGCGGCCGCGGCCCTGGTGACGGGGCTGGAGGAGTGGTTCGCCGAGTACACCGCAAGCAACTCCGCCGGCCAGGTCGCACCGCAGGGCGCGGTTACTGCGATCCACGCGGGCAGCGGAGCGAAACCGGCCTTCAACCCGGCGACCTGCGAGTTCTGGGTGGACCTTCGCGTGAGCCCGCACACCACCGTTGCCGACGTGACCGACCAGTTCGACGAAGCCGTGCACCGGTTGCGCCAACCCGGCGTCGACATCGAGGTCGAACTGGTCGCCGGCCAGGCCGGCACGATGACGTCGCCGGACAGTTGGGTGGTCCGGCGCCTGGTGCGGGCGTGGGAGCACCTGGAAGGCAAGCCGCACACCGACGGCAGGCCGGGTAGCGGGATGTCCGACGGCGGAGTGCTGCGCCGGCACGGTATTCCGACCGCCCGGATCGGTCTGCCGCCACCCCGCCAGCCCGGCCCGTTCCAGGGATTCTCGATGGGCATCGCGGACATCACCAGCATGCGGCGCCTGGTCGACCTGTTGATCGGCGTCGTGGTGGACGTGACCACCCGGCAGCGCGCGGAGCTGTCCGATACCGAAGGAGCCATCCTGTGACGGACAACGGCAGCACTCGCGTCGGCGGCCCTGGCCGCCGGGACTGGTCGACCTGGCCACGCTACGAGGCGGCCGCGCTCGGCTTCCGCGAGTACTGGTACCCGGTCGCGTGGTCCCGCAAGATCGGCCGCAAGCAGGTCCAGGTCCAGGCGCTCGGCGAGAAGATCATGCTGGTGCGGGACAACGGAATCGTGCGTGCGCTGCACGACCGCTGCCCACACCGCGGCGTGCCGCTGAGCCACAAGATGGCGTCCCAGGAATTCCCGGGCACGTGGAGCTGCTGCTACCACGGGTGGACGTTCGACCTGGCGACCGGTGTCCTGGTCGCGGCCATCACGGACGGGCCGGACTCACCTATTTGCGGCAAGGTCGCCGTCCGCACGTATCCGGTCGAGGAGCGGCGCGGCCTGGTCTGGCTGTGGATGGGGGATGGGGAGCCGAGGCCGCTCGCCGACGACGTGCCGGCCGAACTGCTCGACCCGAAGGCACTCGTGGTCGGCCGGATCACCGTCCGGGACGGCAACTGGCGGTTCGGCGCCGAGAACGGCTTCGACGACGGCCACGCGAAATGGCTGCACCGCAACGCTTTGTGGACCAAGCGGGTGAAGATGCCGGTGTGGAGCGAGATGAAGGTCATCCGCGACGACGAGTGGATCACCCGCCGCAAGGACAAGATGCACTACCACGCCGAATTCCCCGGCCTAGGCAGCTTCCCGCGCAAGAAGTGGTACAAGCGCCGTGAGGGCAACAAGACCAAGGTGTCGCTGCGGCTGCCCGGCACGCTGCGCGTGAAGTACGAGACGTGGACCCATTTCGAATGGTGGGTGCCGGTCACCGAGGACAACCACATCTACGTGCAGCTGGCCACCATGAACCGGGGCCGCTGGCAGAACCTCAAGTTCTGGTGCTACTACCGGATCTGGGCGCGCTGGGTGTTCCACGGCATGTTCAACGACGAGGACCGGCTCATGGTCGAGGTCACCGACGCGCCGCCGGAGCGGCTGTACCGGCCGGACGTGTCGCTGACCGAATGGCGCCGACTGGTCGAGGAGGAAGCCCGACAGAGTCCGCGTGAGATCGCGAAGCGTAACGGTCGCAGGGAATCCACCGCATCCGCATCGTCCACATCGGCCGGCGACCGAGACTAGGGAAACGCTTTGACCTGGCGATGGAAGCTTTAACCTGTACCACAACGATTTCGCCAGGGAGCGACATGACACGGACTGTGACGGCGTCGCGGCGTGCGGGCGCGGAAGAACTCGAACTGACCTGGACCACCGATCCGCGCTGGCGCGGTGTGCGCAGGGACTACTCGGCCGATGACGTGATCCGCCTACGCGGCAGCGTGGGCGAGGAGTACACACTGGCCCGCCTCGGCGCGGAACGCCTGTGGCAGCTGCTGAACACGCAAGACTATGTCAACACGCTCGGCGCGTTGACCGGAAACCAAGCGGTGCAACAGGTTCGGGCCGGCCTGAAGGCGATCTACCGGTCCGGCTGGCAGGTGGCCGCGGACGCGAACCTGTCCGGGCACACCGACCCGGACCAGAGCCTGTACCCGGTGAACTCGGTGCCGCAGGTGGTGCGGCG
>DATBCR010000752.1:0-9152 GCA_036270375.1 Pseudonocardiaceae bacterium
GAGCCATCGCCCGTAGGCCGATGCCCTCCTTGAGATAGTCCATCTCGTAGAGGTGCTCGCGCCATTTCCGGTCCAGCACCGACAACACGACCCGACGCTCCAGCTCACGCATGGCGCCCTCGCCGACCAGGCCCTCGATCTCAGCTTCCCGGTCGTTGTAGCGGTCGCGCGCGTCCTCCAGAACCGCTTCCAACAAAGCGTCGCCGGTCAGGTCCTCGCCGTTTTCACCGGACAGTGACTGCCACCGTAGCTTCACCGGATACAGCGTCTTCAACGCCGTCCACAACTTGTCGAGATCCCAGTCCTCCGTATAACCGGCCGAAGTCGCGCCGGTCACATATGCGGTGACGACATCCGTGATCATGTGTTGCACCTGGTCACGAATGTCCTCACCCGCGAGGACCCGACGGCGCTCGGCGTAAATCACCTTGCGCTGTTCGTTCATGACCTCGTCGTACTTGAGGACGTTCTTTCGGATCTCGAAGTTCTGCGTCTCCACCTGACTCTGCGCGCTACGGATCGCCCGTGTCACCATCTTGTGCTCGATCGGCACGTCATCCGGCACCCGCAGCCGGGTCATCACCATTTCGACCGTGCTCGCGTTGAACCGCCGCATCAGTTCGTCACCGAGCGACAGATAGAACCGGGACTCACCGGGGTCACCCTGCCGCCCGGACCGACCACGCAACTGATTGTCGATCCGCCGCGACTCGTGCCGCTCGGTCCCCAACACGTACAGGCCGCCGAACTCGATTACTTCCTCGGCTTCGGCCTTGGACTCCTGGGTGATCTCGTCGATCAGGGTGGACCAGGCCGATTCGTAGTCCTCCGGGTTCTCCACCGGGTCGAGGCCGCGTTCGCGCAACGCGTGGTCGGCGATGATGTCCGGGTTCCCGCCGAGCACGATGTCGGTACCGCGACCCGCCATGTTGGTGGACACGGTGACCGCGCCCTTACGCCCCGCCTTGGCGACGATCAAGGCCTCACGATCATGGTGCTTCGCGTTGAGCACCTCGTGCGGAATGCCCATCCGAACCAGTTGCTTCGACAGGTACTCCGACCGCTCGACACTCGTCGTACCAACCAGCACAGGCTGTCCGGCCTCGTGCCGCTCCGCGATATCCTCGGCGACCGCGTCGAACTTGGACTCCTCCGTCCGGTACACGAGATCGGACTGGTCCTCGCGAATCATCGTCCGGTTCGTCGGAATGGACACCACGCCCAGCTTGTAGATCTGGTGCAGCTCGACGGCCTCGGTCTGGGCGGTACCGGTCATCCCGGCCAGCTTCTCGTACAGCCGGAAGAAGTTCTGCAGTGTGATCGTGGCCAGCGTCTGGTTCTCGGCCTTGATCTCCACGCCCTCCTTGGCCTCGATGGCCTGGTGCATGCCCTCGTTGTAACGGCGGCCGGCCAGTACGCGCCCGGTGAACTCGTCCACGATCAGGACCTCGCCGTTGCGGACGATGTAGTCTTTGTCGCGCGAGTACAGCTCCTTGGCCTTCAACGCGTTGTTCAGGAACCCGACCAGCGGGGTGTTGGCCGCCTCGTACAGGTTGTCGATGCCGAGCTGGTCCTCGATGTACGCGACGCCGTCCTCGGACACACCGACCGTGCGCTTGCGTTCGTCCACCTCGTAGTGGACGTCCTTGCGCATGCTCGGCGCCATCCGGGCGAACTCGGTGTACCAGCGGGAGGACTGGTCCGCGGGGCCGGAGATGATCAGCGGGGTGCGGGCCTCGTCGATCAGGATCGAGTCGACCTCGTCGACGATCGCGTAGTTGTGGCCGCGCTGCACGCAGTCCTCGAGCGACCATGCCATGTTGTCGCGCAGGTAGTCGAAGCCGAACTCGTTGTTCGTGCCGTACGTGATGTCGGCGTGGTAGGCGTCCCGGCGCTGGTTCGGGGTCATCTCGTTGAGGATCACGCCGACTTCGAGGCCGAGGAAACGGTGCACGCGGCCCATCCACTCGGCGTCACGTTTGGCCAGGTAGTCGTTGACCGTGACGACGTGCACGCCGTTGCCCGCGATGGCGTTGAGGTACGCGGGCAGCACACACGTCAGGGTCTTGCCCTCACCGGTGCGCATCTCGGCGACCTGGCCGAGGTGCAGCGCGGCGCCGCCCATCAGCTGGACGTCGTAGTGGCGCTGGCCGAGGGTCCGCTTCGCGGCCTCACGTGCCACCGCGAACGTCTCCGAGAGGAGTTCGTCCAAGCCTTCGCCATCGGCGTAACGGCGGCGGAACTCCTCGGTTTTGGCCCGCAGCTCCGCGTCCGACAGCTCGACCAGACCATCTTCCAGGGAGTTGATGTGCGCCGCTATGTTGCGCAGGCGCTTGAGCATCTTGCCCTCGCCCGCGCGGAGCAGTCGATTCAACACCATCCGGGTCCCGACCTCACTAGCTGTTCGTCACACGCCCACGACCGGACGCCCTACCCCTCATCGTAGGCAAGGCCGAAGTCGCGGCGCACCGGCAGAGCGGAATTGTCGCGGAGCGGTCCGCCCGTCCTGTCCAACGAACGGACCGCTCCGTGGAGTTCCGGGCACCGGAAGACGTACCGGATCGGGTACTGGTGTGTGGTGACGTGGCCGATCTGGCCTGGTGGACGGTGGTACGGCGGTAGGCGGGTCGGTCAGGCCAGCCGGATGACGCCGTAGTCGAAGCCCTTCCTGCGGTAGACGACGCTTGGCTGTCCCGAGTCCGCGTCGGCGAACAGGTAGAAGTCGTGTCCGACCAGTTCCATCTCGTAGAGGGCCTGGTCGACGGTCATCGGTTTGGCCGGATGTTCCTTCTCACGGGCGATCCGGCCGGGCCGGTAGTCGTCCGCGTCGTCCCAACTCTGCTGTTCCGGTATTCGCGGCACATCGTGGTAGCTCTGGTACGGATCGTCGTCTGCCGGCTGGATCTCCAGTACGGCGACGCGTGACGATACGAGCTGGCTGGGGGAACGAGCGTCGAACTCCGCTGGTATCGGCGCCACTTCGGGCAGGACACCGGCGGTCGCCTCGCCGACCGATGCCGGGCTGCGCCGCCCGTAGTGCACCCTGCGCCGGTCGTGCATCCGGCGTAGCCGACTCTCAAGTTTGCCCACCGCACAGTCGAGTGCGCCGTAGAAATCAGCCGCCGAGGCCTCCGCGCGAATAGCCTGGCCCCGCACCCTTGTGGTGATCTCCACGCGCTGGCAGTTCTTGTGCTGCCTGCGGTTCGGCTCGTGGAACAGTTCCACGTCGAACTGGAACAGCTTCTTGTCGTAACGTCCGAGACGGCCCAACTTCTCCGTCACAAGTACCCGGTAGTGCTCGGGCACCTCGACGTTCCGGCCCTTCACGACGATGTCCATACACGACCTCCTCGCGCTTGCGAGCTTGCGGACTGAGCGCCGGGAAACCTTCGCGAACGCTGGGTGTCACGCAGCGGTGATCACCGAGTGGAATTCAGCGCGCGACCGGCGCCAGGATCATGGGCTTGTCGCCTCCTTCCCGTCTGCCGGGACGGCTGATAGCGCAGCACGTTAGCCCCGGATCGGCCCGGACAACAGCCCCCGAGACGGGGGATGTCCAACTACTACTTACGGTGACGGACGTCACCATGGCTGTGGCGATCGACCGGGTCGCCGTTGCGGCCCCGGACGGCCGGGAAATCAGATCTTCACCTCGACGGTGCAGGCCAGTGCCTACGCCCGGGGGCGTTGGTACTGCGCCGAAGGGGCGCATCGTCAAGGTCATATTCGGCCAACGTGGCAGCGGCGGTCCTTGTTCCCGTTATTGGCTGTGACTCACCGGAATCGGGGATCACGGGCGTATCTCGCCGATTGGGAAGTCCACTCTTGTGGGTGAAGGAGTGCCTCGGTGGGTCCGGCCGTTCAGGTGGCTGTGAGTGTGAGTATCACCCCCACCGGGTGACCGGCGGCCGTGAGTTCCCGGACGCACGCGGCTGCCGTGGCACCCGTGGTGACGACATCGTCGAGCAGGACGACCGGGGTGCGGGGCGGCGGCGCACCGGGCGGGTGGAACCGGACCCGGCCGGCGAGGTTGGCGATGCGGTCGGCCGCGCTCAGGCCGGCCGAGTCCTGGGCGCCACTGGCCAGGCGTAGCGCCGGTGCGACGGCGGCCGACCGGCCGTGCGCGGCGAGGGCGGCGGCGGCCGACCGGGCGAGGGCGTGCAGGTGGGAGCCGCCACGCATGCGGGCGACGCGACGGCGGGACGGGGCCGGCACAAGCCACCACGTGCCGTCGCGCGCGGGTTTCGCGGTGGTCAGGGTGGGCAGCACGGCGGCGGTCATCCGGCCGAGCGGGACGGCCAGGTCACGGCGGCCACGTTCCTTGAACGCCAGCACGATGGTCCGCGCGGTGTCTCGGTAGGCGGCCAGTGCGTGCGCGGGCGGGCCGGTCGCGGTCAACGGCCGGTGCACGTCGAACGGGCCGTCGAACGCGCCCGCGCAGCAGACGCACAGGGCCGGACCGGCCGAGCCACAGGCGGCGCAGCGGTTCGGCAGCACGAGATCGACGACGTCCGCCAACGCGGCAGACAGGGCCTTGGTGACCACGGCGACGTTCATGAGAGCCACCACCCGGTACCCAGCGAGCCACCGTCGACGCAGCAGTTCGGCAGCACGAGGTCAGCCAGGCCCGCCAGCACGGCGGGCAGGGCTTTGGTGGTCGCGGTGATGTTCATGGGTGCCAGCGTCCGGCACCACAGGACGTCTGCCCGTGCACGCGGGATTTCGCCGTGCGTGTCGTCCCTTCCGGGAGAAAATCAGCCCGGGTAGAACGGCACTGCGCCGGCCGACTGTGGATGCTGCACCTGTTGCCACGCCTCGTTGGTGTCCGACGACTCCCACAGCCCGGCCGCGTCCACCGCCAGCACCGGCTGGCCGTCGGCCGCGGCGATGTCGGTCACGCTGGACGCCAGGTTGGCCGACGTGTACTGCTCCCACTTCCGGCCGTCCACCCCCACCGTCAGCACGGGTGTGTTCACTCCGCTGGTGGACACCACGAGTTGGTCCTGGGCCAGCCAGTCCACCCTCGTCACGTCGGTCAGTATCCCCGGCTGCAGCTGCCGGACCTGCCTGATCGACACCGACCCCTGGTCCACAACCACCGCACCCACGAACAGCGCCCCGCCGGCCACCACGGCCACCCGGACACCGTCGCGGGACAGGCGCAGGTCAGTAATCGGCCCGTCCGCCGACAGCGCGCTGACGTCCACCGGCGATGCCGCCCAACTGCCCTGCGGCGTGTTCACCACCCGCAGCACCGTGCCGTCCGCGACCGTCCACAGTGAACGGCTCGGGTCGCCCGCCGAGTCGCTCGGGGTCCAGCTCGGGCGGGTGAACTGGCTCGACGTCAGGCCTTTCACCGGGACGGCCGCCGCGTTCAGGCCGCCGATCCGCAGGGTCTCGCCGCCGCCGGGTTCCGCGGTGACCGTGGCCAGTTCGGTGCCGTCGCCGGACTCGGCCGCGGTGACCACGTTGTACGTGCCGTCACCGGCCGGGCCCTTGATCGGGACGCCCGTGGTCACGGTGAGCACCTTGCCGTGTGACGTCACGAGCGGGGTGGCCTTCGGGCCGATGTAGATCTCGTACGCCGGCAGGTCCGACGACCGCCAGTCCAGATGCCCTGGCACCAGCTGCTGGGCCTCGGACTGCACGGCGACGCCGCTTCCGTAATTCTGCAGGGACCGGACGATCTGGGCGATCATCAGCTGTTTGACGTTGCTCGGCTGGTCCTGCATCCGTTTGAAGTTGACGATGATCTCGCCGGTCGGCTGCACGACCACGTTCGTCTGCAGGCTCGCGTCGCCGGGGATGGCGTTCTGCACCGCGCCCTTCAGCGAGTCCGACGGGCCGTCCAGCAGCAGCTGCACGATCCGGGCGGCCACGCCGTCCGGTGGGTCGGCGATCACGTAGCGCTGGTCGGGCACCAGCACGTCCCATGTCGGGTCGAAGAAGTAGACCGACACCGGTCGGTAGTAACGGTCGAAGTCGTCCGTCTTGAGCAGCAGCGCGGGTGGCGGCTGGTCGATGCGCCACTGGCCGTCGGACTGGCGGCGCAGGTGGATCTGCACCCCGTAGTCCGTGGCCTGAGACAGGTCGGCCGGTGTGAACCCGCCGTACGGACCGACCGTGCCGACGAGGTGGCCCTGCAGGGTCACGGTCGCCGAGTTGGCGCCGTCGAAGACCGGGCCGGTGGTGTTGAACGTGGTCAGGATGATATTGACCGTCTGCGCCGTGGTGGTCGTGCCCCAAGTCTTCTGGGCGGCGTCGGTGAGATACACGCGGGCGGCGGCATGTCCACCGGTCGCATCGCCGCTGCTGTTCACGAAACCGCGCACGATGGTCAGCGCGCTGGCGTCGTGGGGCGGCTGGGCGACGGCCGCCGGCGCGTTCCCGCCACCGCCGAGATACACCTTCTGCGGCAGGGTGTCGCCGGGAATCGACGCGCAGCCGGCCAACACGAGTCCCACGGCGGTCAGCAGCACCGCGAGCCGACCGTTCATGTGCCAGCCTCCCCCTCGTGGTCCGACCCGCCGGCCACCACCTCGACCACCTCGTTGGACGCGTTGCGCACGACGATCTCGGTGACCTCGGTCGGCCGCCACGCCAGGTCGGCGCCGTTGCCGCCCGGTGCGGGCTCGACGAGTACGGGTGCGGGCGGTGGCGCGACAACCGGTGCCGCAACGGGTGGTTCGGCGCCGGGCGCGTCCAGCGGCGGTAGGGGCAGCGGGCTTTCGGCCAGCTCGGCGTTCGGCACCGTCGGCAGGGTGAGCCGGAAGCACGCGCCCTTGCCCGGTTCGCCCCATGCTTCGAGCCGGCCGCCGTGCAGCCGGGCGTCCTCGACGCTGATCGCGAGGCCGAGGCCGGTGCCGCCGGTCCGCCGGTTGCGGGACGGGTCGGCCCGCCAGAACCGGTTGAACACCAGGTCGCCCTCGCCGGTCCGCAGGCCGACGCCGTAGTCTCGGACGGTCACCGCGATCGCGTTGTGGCCGGCCGCGACGGTCAGCCGGACCGGCAGGCCCTCGCCGTGGTCGACGGCGTTGGCCAGCAGGTTGCGCAGGATGCGTTCGACCCGGCGAGAGTCCACGTCTGCGGTGCACTCGGTGTCCGGCAGGTCAAGCACGATCCGGGTGGTCGTCGACTCGATCAGGCCCTGCACCGAGTTGACCGCGCTGCGCGCCAGGCCGCGCACGTCCACCTGTTCGGACGCCAGTTCCTCGACACCGGCGTCCAGCCTGCTGATCTCAAGCAGGTCGCCGAGCAGCGCCTCGAACCGGTCCAGCTCGTCCACCAGCAGCTCGGTGGAGCGGGACAGGCCGGCCGGGAACTGTTCGCGGGACGCGTGCAGCACGTCGGCGGCCATCCGCACGGTGGTCAGTGGGGTGCGCAGCTCGTGCGACACGTCGGAAGTGAATCGGCGCTGCAGCTGGCCGAAGTCCTCCAACTGGTGGATCTGGGCCTGGATGCTGGCCGCCATCGAGTTGTAGGACTCGGCGAGCCGGGCCACGTCGTCCTCGCCGATCACCCGCATCCGCTCGTCGAGATGCCCGTCGGCGAAGCGTTCCGCGATCTCGGCCGCGTTGCGCACCGGGCGGACCACCTGCCGGATGACCAGGTTCGTGATCCCGGCCAACAGCAGCACCAGGACGAGGCCGCCGAGCAGGAGGGTGCCCTGCACGACGCCGATGGTGCTCTGTTCGCTGGACAGCGGGAACATCAGATACAGCTGAACCGGCGGCGAGAACGTGGTGCTGATCGGCGCGCCGACGACAAGGAAGATCTGCGGACCGTCCGGTGTGGACACCGTGGTCATCTGGAAGGCGCTCTGGCCGTTCTGCACCATCAGCCGCAGCGACATCGGCACGTTGGCGTACGGGCCGACCGACACGACCTGCGCGTCCGGCTCCCCCGGTGACGCCTGCACCAGGATCGGGACGTACGCGCCTGCGGCCGAACTGGCCGCCTGCTGCTGGTCCGAACCGGCGGCGGCGGTGGTCAGCGTGGCCAGCGCGTTGGCAAGGGTGATGGGCATGTTGTCCGCGCTGGAGACGACACCGCGCAGCGCGTTGGACACCGTGCTCTGCGCGACGCCGGTCTGCGCGATGCCGGCCTGCTGCTTCGTGTAGACCAGCCGGTTGATGATCTCGTTCTGCAGCACCATGCCGAGCACGAACACCACGGCCGTGGACAGCGCGAGGGTGCTGGTGACCACCCGCACCTGCAGCGACCGCCGCCACAACTCGCCAAACGCGACCCACCGCCGGCCGGCCTCGGCGGCAAACCGTCGAGCCGTCCGCACGACGTACTGGCCGCACCTGGCGATCAGAGTCACGGGATCGTCACGCGGTACCAGGTCACGGCGGTCCGGCTTTGTAGCCGACACCGCGCACGGTCAGCACCACCTCGGGGTGCTCGGGGTCGCGTTCCACCTTGGACCGCAGCCGCTGGACGTGCACGTTCACCAGGCGCGTGTCGGCGGCGTGGCGGTACCCCCACACCTGCTCCAGCAGCACCTCGCGGGTGAACACCTGGCGCGGCTTGCGTGCCAGCGCCACCAGCAGGTCGAACTCGAGCGGCGTGAGCTGGATGGCCGCGCCGCTGCGCAGCACCTCGTGGCCGGGCACGTCGATCGTGAGGTCGCCGATGGCAAGCGACTCGGCTGGCTCGTTCTCGGTGCGGCGAAGGCGGGCCCGGATGCGGGCGACGAGTTCCTTGGGCTTGAACGGCTTGACGACGTAGTCGTCCGCGCCGGATTCGAGGCCGAGCACGATGTCCACGGTGTCGCTCTTGGCGGTCAGCATGACGACCGGCACGCCGGACTCGGCCCGGATCGCCTTGCACACGTCGATACCGTTCATCCCGGGCAGCATCAGATCCAGCAGCACGAGATCGGGTTTGAACTCACGCAGGGCGGGCATCGCGCGGGCGCCGTCGCCGACCACCGCGGTGTCGAACCCCTCACCGCGTAGGACGATCGTCAACATCTCCGCGAGGGCGGGGTCGTCGTCGACCACCAGAACGCGTGCCTTCATGCCCCATATACTGGCATTCCTGGCCGGCTGGGGTTGCACCACCCGGTGGTCTCGGGCACGGTCGGGTAACCCGGGCACGAATCTGGACCGGTCCCAGTGCTCGCCTATGGTTCTCACAACGTGCCT
>DATBCR010000753.1:0-12698 GCA_036270375.1 Pseudonocardiaceae bacterium
GCTGTCGGCCTTCTGCAGCACGGTCGCCACGACGACGTCGGCGCCGAACTCGCGCAGCGTCAGCTCGTCCAGCTTGAAGTCGCTGTACTTCAACAGGCCCGACTCGTGCCGGGCCAGCCAGTCCGATTTGGACAGAGTGAAGCCGAGCGGGCCGACGGCGACGAAATCGTCGGTCAGCAGGTCGCTCAGTACGGTCGCGTCCCCGCGAATCTCGGCGTCCGCCCACGCGGACAGCAGCTCGGCAACGGTGGCAGGCATCGTGAAATCTCCTTGTGGTTGAAGGGGAATCTCAGGCGTTGGCCAGGTTCGGTTCGTGCGTCGACTGCGGCTGGTGCCGGCGCTGACGGCTGATTGGCAGCATGATGCTGACCACGACGAGCCAGAGCAGCCCACCGAACCGGCCGATCGGCAGCAGCGGGTCGAGCGCGGACGTGAGCAGCGACAGCGTGGAAAGCACTGCCAGCGCGGCGATCACGAGCCCGGCCCAGCCCACCGCACGCGGCATCAGCCGCAGAATGAGCGACGGCACGGCGACACCGGCGAGCAGCAGCGCGAGCGGCACGACGAAACCGGGTCCGCCCGTGGCGAACGCGAGTGTCGTCAGCGCACGGGCCAATCCCGGCTCACCAGCGGTCGCGCTCTGACCGGCGGTCCAGAGCACGAGTCCGCTGATCCCGAGGAAACCGGACGCGAGCAGCCCACCGGACAGCGCGATCGCGGTACCCGGCGCGGTGATGCCGAGCTGCCGCAGCCGCCGGTACGCGGTCGCGGTCCAGGTGGCGAGCGGGATCGACGCGCCGAACACGATCGCGCCGAGCCAGGTGAGCAGCGTGTGGTGGCTCAGGTCGTACGCCAGCGTGTCGGCCGCACTGGTGGCCGGCCGAGGGCCGGACGCGCCGAGCACCGCGGAAACCACGCTGAGCACGAGAACCACGAGTCCCGGGATGATCAGCGGCGGCCCGCCCTGCCGCGGACGCATGACGGCCTGCGCCGTACCGGTGGTGGATGTGTTGGCCATCGGATCCTCCAAGGGTGAGCGACTTCGATCGTCTTCTTCGGTTAATGATGCCACTAGCGTAACTATTCGTCAAACTGTACTGTTGACGACGTGACATCGAATCCAGGCCGCAACGGGGTGGCCGCCGGCGAAGGCGGCACCGCGTTCCTGCTGGCCCAGCTCGGTTCACACGCCGCGCGCCGGTTCACCGAACGGGTCGCCGCACTCGACCTCACACTCCCCCAGGCCGGCCTGCTGCGCGCCATCGCGAGCGAACCGGGCCTGAGCCAGCAGGCGCTGGCCGTCCAACTGGGTACCCCGGCCACCCGGCTGGTATCCCTGATCGACGACCTGGAGCAACGTGGTTTCGTTCAGCGCCAACGCAACCAGCGCGACCGCCGCCTGCACGCCGTGCACCTCACCGACGCCGGCCGACGCCTGCTCCGCACACTCGGTCAAGCCGCCACCAGCCACGGCATCGCCATCACGGCGGCACTTGACGACGACGAGCGGCGACAACTGCACGCCCTGCTCGCCCGAATGGCCGCGCACCAGCAGCTCACCGACCGCGTGCACCCCGGCTTCCGCGGCCTGGCACCGGGCGGGTAGCGACTAACGTGGGTTTCCCAACCGATGGCGAAGGAGACGGCCATGGACATCGAGCAGCGCAGGCACCTCGCCACCGCGATCCCCGGGCCGAAGTCGGTTGCCCTGCACGCTCGCAAGGCGGCGGCGGTGTCGGTCGGTGTGAGCAACGCGCTGCCCGTCTACGTCGAACGGGCCGGCGGCGGCATCCTGGTGGACGTCGACGGCAACTCGCTGATCGACTTCGGCTCCGGCATCGCCGTGACGACCGTCGGCAACGCGGCGCCCCGGGTCGTCGAGCGGGTGCGGGCCCAGGTCGCCGATTTCACCCACACGTGCTTCATGGTCACGCCGTACGCCGGCTACGTCGAGGTGGCCGAGGCCCTCAACGAGCGCACCCCCGGCGACCACGAGAAGCGGTCCGCGTTGTTCAACTCCGGCGCCGAGGCCGTGGAGAACGCGATCAAGGTGGCCAGGACCGCGACCGGCCGCGCGGCGATCGTGGCGTTCGACCACGCGTACCACGGCCGGACGAACCTCACGATGTCGTTGACCGCCAAGAGCATGCCGTACAGGCACCGCTTCGGCCCGTTCGCGGGCGAGATCTACCGCGTGCCGATGGCCTACCCGTACCGCTGGCCGACGGGCGCCGCGCGGTGTGCGGACGAGGCGTTCGAGACGTTCGTGTCCACAGTGCACACCCAGGTCGGCGAACAGAACACGGCCGCCGTGATCATCGAACCGATCCAGGGCGAGGGCGGCTTCGTCGTGCCCCCACCGGGCTACCTGGCGCGCGTCGCGAACTGGTGCCGCGACAACGGAATCGTCTTCATCGCCGACGAGATCCAGACCGGCTTCTGCCGCACCGGCGACTGGTTCGCCTGCGAACACGAGGGTGTCGTGCCCGACCTGATCACCACGGCCAAAGGCATCGCGGGCGGGTTGCCACTCGCGGGCCTGACCGGACGGGCGGACCTGATGGACGCGGTGCACGCCGGCGGCCTCGGTGGCACGTACGGCGGCAACCCGGTCGCGTGCGCGGCGGCGCTTGGCGCGATCGAAACCATGGTGGCGGAGGACTTGTGCGGCCGGGCACGGGAAATCGAGGCGTTGTTCCTGCCGACGCTGCGTACGTTGGCGGCCAAATACCCGGAGATCGGCGACGTGCGGGGCCGGGGCGCGATGCTGGCCGTGGAACTGGTGTCCGACAGCACATCGAAGACCCCGAACCCGGCGTTGACGGCGGCGGTGAACAAGGCTTGTCACCACGCGGGCCTCGTCACGCTCACGGCCGGCACGTACGGCAACGTCCTGCGATTCCTGCCGCCACTGGCCATCGGCGACGATCTGGCCCGCGAGGGTCTGGAGATCATCGAGGACGCGTTCGCCGAATCCGTCTAACCAACTACGAACACTGAGTAGCCGCATGTACACTCTGAGTCGTGACGATCACGAGAGAAAGCGGCGCTACAGTAGCGCTGAAATGGCGCTACTATGACGGCATGGCGACTATCCAGGTGCGTGACCTGCCAGATGAGGTGGCGGCGGTGTTCCGGCGGCGGGCCGAGGCATCGGGTCAGTCGTTGCAGGCCTACATGCGGGAGCAGCTGATCGCGCTGGCACGGCGTCGGGACAAGGCGGAAGTGATGGCCGTCGTGGAGCAGACCTTGGCTCGGGATCCGGGGCCGGGGATGAGCACGGACACGGTGGTATCCATTGTGCGGGAGATGCGGGGTGAGTGAATACGTGGTCGACGCCGCCGCCGCGGTGAACGCACTGATAGGCAAGGGCGCGGTGGATATCGCCGCGCGCAGGCGGATCTTCGAGTCCACGTGTCATGCTCCGCACCTACTGGACGTCGAGGTGGGCCAAGTGCTGCGGCGAGGTGAACGGACAGGCCAGCTCACCACCGAGATCGCACGCACGGCGCTGGCCGCACTGCCGGAGATGATCGAGTACCGATACCCGCATACCGGACAGTTGGCCGAGTTGGCATGGGAGTTGCGGCACACGATCTCGTTCTACGACGGCCTGTACGTGGCGTTGGCGACCGTGCTGGACGTTCCATTGCTGACCACCGATGTGAAGCTCAGCAAGGCTCCTGGCCTGACGTGCGAGGTTGAAGCGCTCAACTGACTCAGCCGTTGCAGAAGCCGGGCGAGTTGCGTGGCGGGCACCATGACGGTGCCATGGCGGACGCGCCCGTCAGGTGTGTGGTCGCCGCGGTGGCAGGCAGCGTGCCGAGTACGACACCCGCTCCGACCACCACTGCGATGATCGCGATTCTCATGGTTCGCATTCATCAAGACTGACCATGGTCTTCGCCGGTCACAAGGCCTGGAAAGAGCAACGAACCTGCTCCATCCGGCGACATCCGGTCCCACAACTGGGTGGTATCCGCGGTGAGTCGGACTCAGTTGGCGGACACCACCCAGGATCGTGCCGGAGACGATGCCGTTATCGCCTTGTCGTGTGGTCAGCCTTGCGGCTCTCACGGGTGGACTGGGTGATCCGGATGCCAAGCAACTGCTCCACCAGCGGCATCGGGTTCAGCACGCTCACCACCGGCGACGTCGCGAACAGCAGGCCGATCGCACGCTGGTCGAAGTCGGTGACAACCGCGCCGGAATCGCCGCCCGTGCTCAGGCCGTGGCAGACGATCTGCTTGGCGAAACGAGCGACCCGGCCGTTGGGGTAGCTGACGTGCACGGTGGTGTTGACCGCCGCGACGGTGGCTGTGGTGTAGCGGCTGGCCCGCCCGCACTTGTGCACGGCGGTGCCGATCTCCGGGGTCGGGTTCTCCGTGCGGACGTCGCCGATCCAGTGGATCCGCCGGTCCAGTTGGTCGAACCGGCCCTCCGCGATCGCCGCGTCCACGTAGTTCACCGGGATCTGCGCCCCGTCGACGCGGAACGTGGAGCGGTCCGGGGTGAACTTGATCGGCACGAACCGGGACAGCCGGGCGATGGTGTCGTGGGACTGTTGGCCGCCGTCGGCCGGGGCGGGCTGCAGGATCGGGTCACCGATCGCCGCGTCGTTGCAATTGGCCAGCACGTGGTTGTTCGACAGCACGTAGAACCGTTGGGGCGCGCCGACTGTCGAGGAACCGGCGTCGTAGCAACAGATCCCGAGCGTGCCGGCGGTGCCCCGGTAGTGTCCGATGCTCGCGCCCCCGACCGCCGGCCGCATCCGGGCGGCGTACACCGGGTAGGGCGCAAGGCCGGGTAGGGCGGCGTGCGTACGAGCGGCCCAGGACAGCGCGGCGAGCTGGTCACGCTGCGGCAGCCCGGATTCTTCCAGAATTGTCTGGAAAGCGGACTGCTCGCGCTCGCGCGCCGTAGTGTCCATCCAGTCCGAGACCTGCGGTGCGGTCAATGTGGGGCCGGCACCAGCCTGCAGGACACCAACCTCGTAAACATCGGTGGGAATCGAACCGATCGTGGTCGGAATGATCTCGTCGGCGCCCAACAATTCCTTGTCGAGTTTCATGTCGACCAGCACCAACAGGCACTTCTTGCCGGTGTCCTGGCCATGGGCGTACTTTGTGCCCAGCCCCACGCCGACCACGTTGGGCAGGGTCAGCAGGTGTTGTTCGTGCTTGGTCTGGGCGGTAGCGAGTTCGCGGAAGTCGGGATGTATCAACCGATCAGTCAACATACAAATTATCCTTCTTCCTTGAAATGGGGGGCACGGCGTCAAATCGGCAGCCGTGCGGCCGGGCGCGTTTTAATATGCGCCAGCCCGTCTGGGACACAGGGTCCAGGTGCGTTCTCCCATCAAGGACCCTCCTCCTGGGTGGCCGTGATCGCTACCCGAAAGAGCTTCGGAATCGATTCCGATTTTTGGCGTGAGAATTGCACGCATATAGTATGCGATATGCAGCAAATCCACACCACAATTCCACGCGGATCTTCACTTCGGGGGCGACGGCACCCCGCCGCCGTTCGGGGCGTTCGCCGGCCCGCGCACCTCGACCCCGCTGTTGGGCGGCAAAGTACAGCGGGCGTCGGTGTTCAGTGGCGGCGACGGTGACGTGTCAAGGCCGTTCCGCTCGGTCGTACCGCCATACCCGGCCGTGCACGGCAACGGGTTGAAGAACGTCAGCGCCATCCCGAAAGCCGCGCCGTTGTTGGTGATCACCGACGAGCCGGCGGCCAGGGCGGCGGGTGTCACCGTCAGACCCTCGGCCAGCGCACCCTGCCGGGTGACAACGACCTCCGACGTGGTCAGCAGATTCGCCAACAGCGCACCGAGTTCCGGACTGGTGTCCCGCAGCAGCCCGTCCACCTGGTCGGCGGCCGGCGGCGTGGTCGCGATCAACCTGCGGATGTCACCGTCGGACGAGTCGAGCTGCCGGGCGAGCAACGCAGTGTTGCGACCGAACGCGGCCAACGCATCGGTCTCGCCGGTCTGTGTGGCCAGCACGGTCTGGCCGTCCTGGATCAGTGTGGTGGCGCGCGGATAGTCGTTGGTGGCGTCTGTCGTGAGCGTGCTTCCGTTGTCCAGCAACGTCTGCAGGTTCGCGCCCTGGCCGTTGGTCGCGTCGTAGAGCTGGTCGACGACGGTCCGCAACGCCCTGATCGGCACCGACGACGCCAGGCTGTCCAGGTTGCCGAGCACGTCCTGCACCTGTGGCGGCAACATCGTGTCCCGTTGCGCGATCACCGAGCCGGCCGCAAGATAAGGCCCGCTGTCCGTTCGCGGCCGCAGGTCGACGTACTGCTCCCCCACCGCCGACCGGTCCGACACCACGGCCTCGACCGACGCCGGCACCCGCGGCGCCGAGTCGTTCACGTTCAGGTCGACCTCGACGCCAGTGTCGGTCAGGTTCAGCGCACCGACCCGGCCGATCGTGGCACCCCGGTACGTGACCTCGGCGTTGGTGAAGATGCCACCGCCGTCGCTGAGTTCGAGCCGCACCGTGTAGTAGCCGGGCAGGCCGACATATCGCCCGAGGTCAGCGTAGCGCAGTCCGATGTAGACGATGACGGTAACGCCGATCACCAGGAAAGCAACGAGTTTGATCCGAATGCCAAGCGTCAGCATCAGCCGCCCCCGGTAGTGGCCGCCGGCAGCGGCGGCACGATCGTGGTGCCGGGCGCCGCGGTCACCGACAGGTAGACATTCAGATAGTCGCCCTTGATGTCGCCGAGCACGGCGTCGGTGAACGGGTACGTCGCCAGGACCTGCAACGCCTGTGGCAGCGCCTGTCCGGCGTCCGCGAGTTGTCGCAACGTCGGCGCGAGCGCGGTCAGGTCGGCGACGAGTTCGTCACGGCTGGCGTTGATCGTGTTCACCGCGACACCGGACAGCGTGTCCAACGAGTTGAGCATCGTCACGAGCTGATCGCGCTGCTGGTCGAGCACGCGCAGGCCGGGCGTGAACGTGTCGAGGACGTGCCCGATCTGCTGGTCACGCACGGAAAGCGTGGCGGACAGGCGGTCGAGGCTGTCCAGCGCGTTCGTGATGTCCTGCTTGTGCGCGTCCAGATCGGCGACCACGGCACCGATGTTGGTCAGCGCGGCGCGGATTTCCGGCTCGTTGCCGGTCAGCGCGGCGTTGAGCTGCTGCGAGATCGTGCGGAGCTGGCCGACACCACCGCCGTTGAGCAGCATGGACAGCGCACCGAACACCTCCTCGACCTGCGGGTTGCGGTTGGTCCGCGCGAGCGGGATCACCGCGCCGTCAACCAAATCGCCCTGCGCCGGCACGTCGGTCGGCGCGGACAGCTCGACGTACTTCTCGCCGAGCAGACTCGACTGTCGCAGCCAGGCGATCGCATTGGCCGGCAGCCGCACCGATCCGTTGATCTGCAACGTCACGTTCGCCGTCCAGCCGTTGGACGGCAGATCGACCGTGGCCACCCGGCCGACGGCGACGTCGTTCACCTTCACCGCCGCCTGCGGCACCAGGTCCAGCACGTCCTGGAACTGCGCCACCACCTTGTACGGATGGTCACCCAGATCGGCGCCACCGGGTAGCGGCAGGTTGTACAGCCCGGTGAAACCGCCGGTCCCACAGCCCGCCACCAACGCGCCAACCAACACCACCACGGCCACCAGGCGCA
This sequence comes from Pseudonocardiaceae bacterium, assembly GCA_036270375.1. Lineage (GTDB taxonomy): Bacteria > Actinomycetota > Actinomycetes > Mycobacteriales > Pseudonocardiaceae > DATEPR01. Next base: position 7,650 of record DATBCR010000753.1, read on the forward strand.
TCACCGACCACCGCCGAACATCGGCTCGGCCACCGGCAGCGGCAGGATCGGCTGGCTGCTCTGGTTCTGTGCGGCCGGCCCGAGGCTCAGCTCGTTGAGATCGGCCCGGCCGTCCAGCGTGCGGGTCCTGGGATCGTAGGCGTTCAACAGGTTCGACGCGGCCAACGGGAACACGTCGATCGACTCGGCCAGCGACGCCCGCTGGCGCACCAGCACTTGTGTGATCGAGGCCGCTTGTCCACATTGGACTTGACTCGCGCCCGGTTGTCCTTGATGAACCCCTGCACTTGCCCCAGCGCCGTGGCCAGCTCGTTCAGCGCGCCTGCCAGGTTCTGCCGGTCCGCGGCCAGGAAGCCCGACACTTGGGCCAGTTGGTTCTCGGCGTCCCGCACCTGGGTGTCGTTGTTCTTCAGCATCGTCGTGAACGTCTGGAGATTGTCGATCGTGCCGAACAGGTTGTCGGCCGAACCGGACAGTATTCTGGTTGCAGAGCCGAGCTGTTGGATCAGCGTGCCGATGGCCTGGCCGATGGCCTGGCCGTTGCCGTCGAGGTTCGCGGCGCCTGCGGTCAATAGGTCGGACAGGGCACCGTTCTTGTTGGCGCCGTCCGGGCCGAGTGCCGTGGTGAGCTGGTTGAGGCTGTTGTAGAGCTGGTCGAGTTCCACGGGTGTCCGCGTGCGCCCGATCGGGATCACCGCGCCGTCAGCCATCTGCGGGCCGCCGTTGTAGACCGGGGCGAGCTGCACGTACCGGTCGCTGACCACGCTCGGCGAGATCACCACGGCGTCCGCGTCCGCCGGCACGGTCACCCCGTGGTCGAGCGTCATGGTCACCTTCACCTGTGTGCCGACCGGCTCGACCGAGTCCACCGTGCCGACGTTCACCCCCAGCACCCGCACGTCCGATCCGGCATACACGCCAACGGTTTCGCCGAAGTACGCCGTGATCCGCCTCGACCCGACATCGCGGAACACCCACCACACCGCCCCGGCACACATCAGCGCCATAACGACACCGAGAGCCGCCAACCCGGCAATCCGCCTGCCACGTCGCGTCGTGAACATCAGTGACCCCCCGAGTTGCGCGGCGACAGGCAACCCGAGCTTGGCTCAGTGCCCGGCGGCACGTAAAACGACGGGATCAGGCCGCACAGGTAGGCGTCCATCCAACGGCCGTTGCCGAGGGTGTTGCCGACCATCCGGTAGTACGGGCCGGCCAGCGACAGCGCCTTGTCGAGGTTGTTCTGATTGCGCTGCAACACATCCGCCACCTGGTCCAGCTCGGCGAGCATCGGCGCGAGCCGCGCGGTGTTGTCCGTGACGAGGCCGGCGAGCTGCGTGGCCAGTGCCTTGGTGCCGGTGAACAGCGCGCCGATCGCGTCCCGTCGGCGCTGGAGTTCGGCGAGGAGCTGGTTGCCGTCGGCGAGCAGCGCCTGGAGCTGGCTGTCGTCGCCGGCAAGGCTTGCGGTGATCTTCTGGGTGTTGGCGAGCAGTTGGGCCAACTGGGTGTCGCGGGAGGAGATCGTCGTGGACAGCGCGGACAGTCCGGTGAGCGCGTCGTGCAGTTCTGGTGGTGTGCCGGCGAAAGTGGCCGCGATCGCCTGGAAACTCCGTGCCAGTTGCTGTGTGCTGATCTGGCCGACCGTGCTGGCCAGGCCGCTGAGCGCTTCCGTCACGTCGTACGGGGAGACCGTGCGGCTGGACGGGATGTCCTGGCTCGGGTTCTGGTCGGCGGTACCGAGCGGGTCGATCGCGAGGTACTTCTCGCCGAGCAGCGTCCTGATCTTGATGGCCGCCGTGCTCTGGTCGCCGATCCACACGCCCTTGACCCGGAACGTGACCCGCACGTGGTTGCCGGCCAGATCGACGCCGGTCACCTGGCCCACCTTCACGCCAGCCACCAGCACCCCGTTGCCGGTCAACAATCCAGCCGCCTCGGTGAAGTCCGCCGCATACCGCGTGCCGCCGCCGATGAACGGCAGATCCGCCGAGAAGTACGCCAGCAGCCCGATCACCGCCAGCACCACGACACCGATCACGCCGACGAGTACCGGCCTGCGCCCCTTCACTGCGTACACCTCGCCTGGGTCACCGGCTGACCGGTCGGCGGCGGACTTCCGTCCGATGTGGACACGCCGGTGACGGTCGCCGCGCAGAGGTAGAAGTTGAACCAGGAACCGTAGGACGCGAGGGTGCCGATGGCCTGGTATTTGATCGGCAGGTTGTGCAGGAACGTGGCGACGGTATCGGAGTTGTCGGCCAGGTTGGTGGACAAAGTGCCGAGCCCCCGCGATGTCTTGTTGCAGCGGTGCCCCGGCCCAATTGCAGCAGGTTCGCGGTGCTGGTGGTCAGGGCGGACAAGCCGCTGATCGCGTCGCCGATCGGGGTGCGGTCCTGGGAGAGACCGGACACCAGTTGTTGCAGGGTGGTCACCATGTCGGACAGTTCGCTGCCGCGCGAGTTCACCGTGTTCAGGACCGAATTCAGGTTGTCGATGGTCCGGCCGATCACCTGGTCCTTGCCGGCCAGTGCGGTGGTCAGCGACGCGGTGTGCGCGACGAGGCTGTCGACGGTGGTGCCCTCGCCTTGCAGCACCTGGACTATCTCGTTGGAGAGCTGGTTCACGTCGGCCGGGGACAGCGCCTGGAACAGCGGTTTGAAGCCGTTGAACAGGTCGGTCAGGTCGAGCGCCGGGTGGGTGCGGTCGATACCGATGGTGGCGCCCGGTCGCAGTAACTGGTTCAACGGGCCGACGCCCTGGTCCAGCGCGATGTACCGCTGGCCCAACAGGTTGCGGTACTTGATGGTCGCGGTCACCGACGCCGGCAGCGTGTGGTTCGCGGCCACCGTGAAGGCGACCTCGGCGTCGCGGCGGTTCGCCACACCGATGCCCTGGACGTTGGAACAGTTCGTGGACAGGTTGGCGGATCCGGACGCGCCGCAGGAGGACCGGAAGGCGTTGTTCCGGAATCTGGGGCGGCACGAGCTGATGGAGGGCCGGAATCTCGATGTGCTGCAGTCCGCGTACCGCATCGGCGCACGAGTGGCGTGGCGCCGGATGTCGAGAACGGCGGAACGGGCGAACGTCCCGATCAGCACGCTGTGTTTGTTGGCGGAGGCCATTTTCGCGTACATAGACGAGCTGTCCGCGCTGTCGATCGAGGGATACGCGACCGCACAGGCCCGCGAGGCCGGGTCGTTGGAACGACGTCGGCGGCGGCTGCTCAACCTGATACTCGCGAACCCGCCGTCCACGCCGCAAGCCATCGCGGTGGCCGCACAGACGGCCCGGTGGACGTTGCCGGAGCGGGTGTTCACGGTGGCGCTCGAACCGACCGACACCCGAACCCCGCCATTGTCCGTCGGCGGCGATGTGTTGGTGGACCTGGAAAGCAACGCCCCGTGTCTGGTCGTGGCAGAGGCGGACGAACATCGGTTGTCGGAACTGGCGGGGTGGCGGGCGGCGATCGGTCCGAAGGTGCCGTTGATGGCGGCATTTCAGTCGCTCAGTTTGGCAAGGGACACGCTTGCGTTGGTACACAGAGGAATACTGGGCGACATCCCGGTCATCCGGTGCACGGACCATCTGCCGACGGTGTGGCTGTTCAGCGACCCGACGGTAGGAGACTGGCTGGCCGACGCCACCCTGCGACCGCTGGCCACCCTGTCGGCGATCCAGCGCGGACGGCTGTCGGAGACTTTGCTGGCGTGGCTGAAGACCCGGGGCAACGTGACGGATGTGGCCGGCCTGCTTGACGTACACCCGCAGACCGTCCGAAACCGCATGCACCAGTTGGAGAAGCTGTTCGGCGACCGGCTGACCAACCCGGACGACCGGTTCGAGATGGAACTGGCCCTGCGCGCGCAGGCAGACGGCGCAACGGCCTGACTCCGGACCTGACGCAACAGATCCGCGCCCGTCGGTGTTCAGTAGGTATGAACACAACAGCACCCACGAGCCGCGCCAGCCGGCCGATGCAACAGATCCGCGCCCTCCGGGGTTCTGTAGGTATGGACATCACAGCACCCGCGAACCACTGCCCCGCACCGACCGCATCGCGCCGATTCGAGCCAGAACGCCGCCACTCCGCCAAGCCAAGGGTGCGGGGTCGGCCGGCCGACCAGACCCCGCACCCGGCGAATCCAGGCTGAAGGTTGCCCTCCTCAGCCCTGGATGGGGTCCGTGGTGAACGCGTCGAGCCGCCAACCGGCCGGTGTGCGGATCAGGTCGGCGCGGAAACCGTTGTGCTTCAACGACTGTGCGCTGCCGAGGGTGACCTGGACGTCCTCGGTGCCGAGCATGGTCGCCGTGCCGCTGACCGAGTCCGCCTGGATCACCTTGGCGATGGTGATCTTTCCGGACGTGACCAGCTTCTGGGTTTGGAACTGCTCCTCGAGGCCGGTCGCCGCCTGGGTGAGTTGGCCGTGCAGGGTGCCGGTTGTCGCCGACAGCCACGCCTTCACGCACGCGTCCATCCGTCGGTAGTCCATCGTGTTCATGGTGTCGATGTCTTGCCGGCCGTCCCGCAGGGCATCCGCACCCGCGGCGGCGTCGGCAGCGGCGCGTTCGGCGGCTTGGTGGGCGTGCCACCATGCCGAGCCGCCCAAGGCGCCGCCGGCCACGACGGCCAGCACGACGGCGGCGATCAGCAGGCCTTTCTTGCCGCTGCGGCGGATGGCCGGCCGGCGGGTCGCGGTCGGTGGCGGCTGTACCTGAGTCATGGTCGCTCCAGGGATCGTAGGGGCGGCTTGGTCAACTGCCCTGCGGGCACGTGTCCGCGGAGCACCGGAACGTCAGCGTCGTATCCAGTTCGTTGCCCGGCCCCGCGACCAGCCCGTCGAACAGCGGGTCCAAGTTCTCCCCCACACCACACGAACCGAAAGGCGGCACCATGAACGTGGCGACGAAGTGGCTGGTACCCAACAGGTTCATCGGCCCGTTGATCCGAATGGCGGCCGGCCGCGCGGTCCGACACCCCGACCCGACATCCAGCGGCGTGCCGTTGACGTCGACACCACCCAAACCGATGAACTCGTTCGCGGTGACGTC
>DATBCR010000754.1:0-5232 GCA_036270375.1 Pseudonocardiaceae bacterium
CGCCCAGATCCAGTTCGACGTTGACCCAGTCGTGCCTTGGCCAGCGGTGGTGACGGCTCCGACTCCGCGTCGTCCGGGTCGAAGGTGATCGGTGAGTAGTCCGGGATGTCCGGCAGTTCGACCGGCAGCTGATCGGCCGGCAGCGGGATCGGCAGGCCGGTCTCGTCGTACACGATCGGGAACGGCTCGCCCCAGCAGCGCTGCCGGGCGAACAGCCAGTCGCGCAGCTTGTACTGGACAGTGCCCTCGCCGTGTCCGTGTTCCTCCAGCCACGCGATGATCGCCTTCTTGGCCTCGGCGACGTCCATCCCGTCCAGGAAACCGGAATTGACCGCAGGGCCCTCGCCGGTGAACGCTTCACCGTCGAAACCGTCCGTCGGCTCGACCGTGCGGATGATCGGCAGGCCGAACTCGACCGCGAAGTCCCAGTCCCGCTGGTCCTGGCCGGGTACCGCCATGATCGCGCCGGTGCCGTAGCCGGTCAGCACGTAGTCCGCGATGAACACCGGGATCTGGGTGCCGTTGGCCGGGTTGACGGCGAAAACCCCCGTGGACACACCGGTTTTGTCCTTGTTCTCCTGCCGGTCCAGGTCCGACTTCAGCGACGCCGCCCGCCGGTACGCCGCGACCGCTTCCGTTGGCGTCGCCGCGCCACCCGTCCAGCGCGGGTCGACGTCGGCGGGCCACGATGTCGCCGTCAGCCGGTCCACCAGTGGATGTTCCGGTGCCAGTACCAGGTAGGTCGCGCCGAACACCGTGTCCGGTCGGGTCGTGAACACCTCGATCTGTGCACTGCCAACGGGGAACCGGATGCGGGCGCCCTGCGAGCGGCCGATCCAGTTGCGCTGCATGGTCTTGACCTTCTCCGGCCAGTCCAGCAGGTCCAGGTCGTCCACCAGCCGGTCGGCGTACGCGGTGATCCGCATCATCCACTGGCGCAGATTCCTTCGGAACACAGGGAAATTGCCGCGATCGCTGCGGCCGTCCGCGGTGACTTCCTCGTTCGCCAGGACAGTGCCCAGGCCGGGACACCAGTTCACGGGCGCGTTCGACAGATACACCAGCCGGTGGTCGTCGACCAGCTGGCGCCGCTCGACAGCGACCAGTTCCGCCCATGGCCGTCCATCGGCGGTCGCGCGCGTGCCGTCCTCGAACGACGCGATCAGGTCCGCGATCGGGCGGGCCATGTGCACAGCCGGGTCGTACCAGGAGTCGTAGATGCGCAGGAAGATCCACTGCGTCCACCGGTAGTAGCTGATGTCCGTGGTCGCGATCCGGCGACGCTCGTCGTGGCCGAGCCCCAGCCGCCGGATCTGCGCCAGGTACCGCTGGATGTTGTCCTCGGTCGTCTTGCGCGGATGCTGGCCGGTGGTCATCGCGTACTGCTCGGCTGGCAGGCCGAAACTGTCGAAACCCATGGTGTGCAGCACATTCCGGCCGGTCATCCGGTGGTAGCGCGCGAACACGTCGGTCGCGATGAAACCCAGTGGGTGCCCGACGTGCAGGCCCTCGCCGGACGGGTACGGGAACATGTCCTGCACGAACAGCTTGTCGTCGGGGAGCGGTAGGGCGGCCAGCGGACCGGTCGGGTTCGGCGCGTGGAACGTGCCGTGTTCGGTCCAGTACTGCTGCCAGCGCTGTTCGATCGCGGCCGCCAGCGTCGCGGTGTACCGGTGGGCCGGCACCGCGTCGGTGGTGGCGGTGGTGACAGCGTCCGTCATCGCCGAAGTCCTCCTGATCTGCTACCTACTCCGGACAACAGAAAACCCCTCAGGCCGATTGCAGGCCATGAGGGGTTGCCGCGCCGACCGGATCAACCGGGGGTCAGCGCGGCGCACTAAGGAGCAGGCGCACCGTACTCATGTGTGCAGAATAGCGCACGTGACCAACAGGGTTGACAACATGCGTCGAGTGGTCGGCCTGACTGCGATAGTCCTGACCACCGGACTAATGGCCGCGTGCGGCAGTGCACCGACACCGTCGACACAAGCGAAAACGCCGCCGTCGACAACGACGACACAGCCGCCACCTGCCACGACATCCGTCGACCCAGCGGCCCCAGGCACCGACTGGACCACGTACCACCACGACAACGCTCGCACCGGCACCGCACCCGGCATCGCGCAACTGAGCACGCTGCGAAAGGCGTGGCACGCCGCGACCGACGGCCCGGTCTACGGACAGCCGCTCGTCGTCGGCGACACGATCCTCGCGGCGACCGAGAAGGACACCGTGTACGCGTTCGCCGCGGACACCGGCGCGGTCCGCTGGTCGACCCACCTCGGCACCCCCGTCCCCCGATCGGCCCTACCCTGCGGTGACATCGACCCGCTCGGCATCACCAGCACGATGGTCTACGACCAGGCCACCGATCGGGTGTACGCGGTGGCCGAGACGACCGACGGCACGCACACTCTCTACGGCCTCGCCGCCAAAACCGGCGCGATCGCGATACGGACCGAGGTGGAACCGGCCGGCGACAAGATCGCCAACCAGCAGCGAGCCGCGCTGAACCTGCTGAACGGCCGGATCTACATCGCCTACGGCGGCCTGTACGGCGACTGCGGCAACTACGTCGGCACCGTCGTCTCGGTCACCACGGCCGGCGCGGACCCGCTCCGCTACTCGATCCCGACCACCCGCGAGGGCGGCATCTGGGCGCCCGGCGGCGCCGCCGTGGCCGGGACAACGCTCTACTACTCCGCCGGCAACGGCGAGTCCACCACCACCTACGACGGCAGCGACTCGGTCATCGCCCTGTCCCCGGACCTGCACCGGACCGACGTGTTCGCGCCGTCGATCTGGCCGCGGGACAACGCGGACGACCTCGATCTCGGCTCGGCCAGCCCGACCGTGTTCGGCCCGTGGGTGTTCGTCGCCGGCAAGCGCGGCATCGGCTACGTCATGCCGGCCGGGCATCTCGGCGGGGTCGGCGGCCAGGCCGGCCAGGCACAGGTGTGCCGGTCCTACGGCGGCAGCTCGACCGACGCGAACGTGATCTACCTGCCGTGCACGGACGGCACCCGAGCCGTGGCCATCTCGGCGAACGGCACGCCGTCGGTGCGCTGGCACGCGACGGTGACCCCGGCCGGCTCGCCGACCGTCGGCGGCGGCGCGGTGTGGGTTGTCGACTACGAGACCGGTGTGCTGTACGCGCTGGACACGGCGGACGGCCACGTGCGCGGCCAGCTGTTCATCGACGTTGCCCCGCACTTCGCGTCGCCGACGCTGTCCGGGTCGCGGGCCTATGTCGGCACCATGAGCGGGGTGGTGGCGGTTAGCGGCATTTAGGCAGCGGAGCGCGTAGCGCGGCGCGAAGGTACGCTGTGCGGCCGTGACGCTCGCCGACGCCTCCCTCGCCGCGCCCGTCGGGCTGCGGATCGTCCTGCTGGTGGTGCTTGGCGCGCTGGGTGTGCCGCTGGGTGTGGTCGGGGTGCTCGGCTGGCGGCAGCGGCTGCCGCGCGACGGCCGGCTCGGCGTGCGGACCGCGGCCGCCTTGCGGTCGGACGAGGCGTTCCGGCTGGCCAACCGGGTGGCCGGGCCGCCCGTGCTGGTGTCCGGTGTGGTCGCGGTGCTCGGCGGTGTGGCCGCGTTCGGCCTGCCGACCACGGCCGCCAGCGTGGTCGCGGCCGTGATCGGTCTTGTCGGTGCGGTGCTGATCGCGCGGGCCGGCGGCGTGATCGGGGACCGGGCCGCCGGGGCGCTGCCGGTGGAGCGGGTCGTGCCGCCGCAGTGTGCGGGCTGCGCGTGCGGCGGCTGTGCGGTGCTGGGCGGCTAGTTTCGGTGCACGTCACCCGGATGGGTGGCGAGCAGCGCGGTCGGCATGCCCTGGCGGCGCAGGACACGGCCCCACAGGTCGGCGGTCGGCGGGCTGAGCACGTCGTCCGGCAGCGCGGGCACCACGATCCAGAACTCGCGTTCGATCTCGCCGGCGAGTTGCTCGGTCTCCCACCCGGCGTAACCGGCGAACACCCGCAGGCCACGCAGTTTCGGCACCAGCGGCACCGGATCGGCGTCCAGGTCGACAAGTGCCACGGGTCCGCGCACGCCGATGACCCCGGTGAGCTTCGCGGCGTCCACGCCGGTCCGCAGCGCACCGAGGCACAGCGCGGTCTTCTGTTCCACCGGCCCGCCGACGAACACCGCTTTGGGCCGGCTGACATGGGGACCCCACGCCGGCAGCACGTCGTGCACCGCGACCTCGCTCGGCCGGTTCAGCACGACACCGAGCGTGCCCTCGCGGCGGTGATCGATGATGTACACCACGGTCCGGGCGAAGTTCGGATCCACCATGCTCGGTGCCGCGACCAACAAGGTCCCGGGTTCGACATCATCGTCCGGTCGCACCTGTACATGATCCCACCTCACGAGTAGTGCACTGTCAGCCGGCCGTGCTGGAAAAATCGCACCCAACCGGGAACACACACGACTCCCGCCACGTTGAACGGGTCGGCTGACTCACCCCGTGTCCCCCGGGCCCACTTCAGAGTCGCCGTCGTGGAATACCGCTCGGCTGGAGCCGCGACGCGCGAAACCGCCGAGAGGCGACCGGGTGGGTTGGCCGACCTGGCCGACCCCTGCTCGCGGAGTGCGCGAGCAGGGGTTCGGCCATGGTGTCTTCTGGGGGCCGAGCCCCAATGGTGCTTCTTTTAGTGGCATGGTTGCAGGGTGATCTGGTGGTGGACTCGGCTGCTGGCGGGTGCGTCTTTGCGGGCCGGGTAGCGGTGTGATCGTCGTTTGGTGCGTCGAGGGCTGGAGCGTCCGGGGCGGTCGGGGGTCAGCCGGTCCAGGATGTCCCGCCGGAAGTGATCAAGAATCCGGTGCAGGGGGGAAAGCCGCCGCGGGGGTGACCGAGCGGCGTGCGGCGTGCAATGTGCGGGTGAAGCTGATGCGCAGCGGGGGTGTGTCGGTGGCCTGGGCGGTGTCGGCCATCAGTGCTCGCAGAGCCTGGTAAACGCACAGCATGGCCCAGATCTCCTGGCGAACACCCTCGGGATGATGCGAACGCAGGATCTCGGTTGCGCCGCCGCGTTGGGTGGTTTTCACCGCGCTGAACAGGGTTTCGATCTGCCAGCGCTGGTGATACAGCTCCGCGAGTTCAGCGGCGGGTGCTGTGTCGGGGTCGGTGAGGGTGGTGGCCAGGCAGAACGCCTCGATGGTCTGTTCACCAGTGTCGGTGTTCGTGGTGGCGACGGTGTAGTGGATCACCCGCATCCGGATGCGGGTGCGGTG
>DATBCR010000755.1:0-3206 GCA_036270375.1 Pseudonocardiaceae bacterium
CTGGCCATGAATGCGGGTACAGTAACGGCCCTGATCGGCCCTTCGGGTTGCGGCAAGTCCACGTTCCTGCGGATTCTCAACCGGATGCACGAACTGGTCCCCAGCGCGTCGCTGGCCGGCCAGGTCCTGTTGGACGTGGACGACATCTATGACGCGGGCCAGCCGGTCACCGAAACACGGCGTCGGATCGGGATGGTCTTCCAGAAACCCAACCCGTTCCCTGCCATGTCGATCGCGGACAACGTCATCGCGGGCCTCAAACTGGCCGGCCTGAAGGCATCCAAGGGCCACCGGCGTGACCTGATCGAGGAGTGCCTGACCCGGGCCGGACTGTGGCAGGAAGTCAAGGGTCGACTCGGCCAGCCGGGCGGCGCCCTGTCAGGTGGCCAACAACAGCGGCTGTGCATCGCGCGTTCGCTCGCGGTTCGGCCGGACGTACTGCTGATGGACGAGCCGTGCTCCGCGCTGGACCCGACGTCCACCCGACGTATCGAGGAGACCATCGCGGAACTGCGCAACGAGGTCACCATCGTCATCGTCACCCACAACATGCAGCAGGCCGCCCGGGTCTCCCAGTACTGCGCCTTCTTCCTGGCCGAGAACGGTGAGCCGGGTCATGTCGTCGAATCGGGCCCGACCGACGCGATGTTCACCAAGCCGCTCGACTCCAGGACCAGCGACTACGTCCACGGCCGTTTCGGCTGACGCCCGCAGGTCATCAGATCGGCAACAGGGTTGCGGCGATTTCGGCCAGTGCCGGCGGGCGGCGGACGTTCGGTTTCGTCGCGCCGTCGAGGGCTGCCGCGTCCCAGCCCGGCAGGCCGGCGAAGCGGAAGCTGACGCGCAGGTAGTTGACGAAGGTGGTCTGGTGCGGTTCCCAGAGGAACAGGGCGTCGACTCCGTTGTCCGGCAACGCCATCGCGTAGGGTGGGCCGCCGCTGACATCGGCTTTGTGCAGGGCGTCTGGGGCAAGGTCGATGGTGAACGGGCCGCGGTCCCACTCGCTGCCGTGGTCGGCGGCCCACGTTTCGTGTTCGAGCAGGATGTAGTCGACGGGGGCCTCGACGACGAGGCCGTCGGTGAACTCGAAGTCCCAGGCCGGATGGGTGCCGGCCAGGTTCACCTGGCCGACCAGTTCGTACCAGCAGCGCAAGGCCAGCGGCAGCGGGCCGATGGCCGCTTCCACCGCGTCGAGTTGGTCCCGGATGTCGGCGGCCGGTGGCACCAGCACCACATCGGGGTCGTAGAACTGGAAACCGTGTCGTGGCAGCAGTTCCGCCAGTCGTTCGACGTTGGTCCTCGCCCGGCGCATGGTTTCGTGGGCTACCGCGACCGCGTCCGGCCATGCCGGTGTGTCCCGCAGCCGTGCTCCGAGCGCGGTCAACTCCGTCCACACCGGCACGTGGTCTCCTGCGCGATATCGCGGCAGCCAGCGGGTCGTCACAGCTGGGGATCGTAGCCAGGCGGCTTGCCAGCGATCACGGACCACGGCAAGACTCGCCGTATGCCGACTGTGAACGCGACCCGCATGACCGACGACGACGTGGCCCGCGCGCGTGCCGAGACGCCTGGCTGCGCCGAGGTCGTCCACCTGAACAACGCCGGTGCCGCGCTCCCACCCGCCTGCGTGACCGACACCGTGATCGGCCACCTGCGAGCCGAGGCGCTGCGCGGCGGCTACGAGACGGCCGACGCCGCCGCACCCGCGATCGCCGCCGCCTACGCATCGATCGCCCGGCTGCTGAACGCCGACAGTTCCGACATCGCGCTGCTGGACAGCGCGACCACGGCCTGGCAGGCGGTGTTCTACGCCTTGCCGCTCGGCCCCGGCGACCGGATCCTCACCTGCCGCACGGAATACACCAGCAACGCGATCTCGTTTCTCCAGGTCACCCGACGAACCGGCGCGACCGTGGAGTTCGTCGCCGACGACGACACCGGTCAGCTCGACGTGGCCGATCTGGCGCGGCGCATGGACGACCGGGTCAAGCTCATCGCGCTGAGCCACGTGCCAAGCCACAGCGGCATGGTCAATCCGGCCGAGGCAGTGGGCGAAATCGCCGAGCGGGCCGGGGTGCCATTCCTGCTCGACGCGTGCCAGTCCGCGGGACAACTGGACCTGGACGTTCGACGATTGCGTTGCGACGCGCTGAGTGCGACCGGCCGCAAATTCCTGCGCGGCCCGCGCGGGACCGGCTTTCTTTACGTCGGTCCCCGACTCCGAAATGCGCTGGAGCCCGCGCATCTCGATATGCACTCGGCCGACTGGATCGCGCCGGACCGCTACCGGATCCGACCGGACGCCCGCCGCTTCGAGAGCTGGGAGTCCAATGTGGCCAGTCACCTCGGGCTCGGCGCGGCCGTGGACTACGCACTGTCCTGGGGGCTGCCAGCGATCGAGGAGCGGGTCGGCACGCTGGCGAGCTACCTGCGCGCCCGACTGAACGAGACTCCGGGTGTGACGGTGCTGGATCGCGGCGAGCGGCAATGCGGCATCGTCAGTTTCACGGTCCACGGGCGCCCCGCGGACGAGGTGAAACAAACGCTGCTGGCGGCCGGTATCAACACCTCGACCAATACCGCCAACAATGCGCAGTACGACCTGGTTCCGCGCGGTATCCTGGACCTGGTCCGGGCATCCGTGCACTACTACAACACGGTCGACGAATTGGACAGGCTGGTCGCGACGATTCAGCCGCCGGCCTGAATACCGGCCGTCGCATAGGCGTCCCGCAGGCGGTCGTGAGCGTCCTGAGCCATGCCGAGATGGTCCAGACCGAGCAGGGCGGCACCGGCGATCGGTGGCACGTCGACCACCCCGACCTGCGCGCCCGGCGCCTCCGCCCGCACCCGGTCGGAGATCCCCCGGACCAGCCGCTCGTTGCGCGCCATCAGGAGACCACCGCCGAGTACCACCTCGGTGTCCTGTCGCACCAGGTCCAAGCGGCGCATGGCGACGATGGCCATCGTGCTCACCTCGTCGGCCAGCCGGTCCACCAGTCGTATCGCGACCGGGTCGCCTGCGTCGGACACCTCGAACAGCACGTACGTCAACCGGATCAGATCATCCGTGTCGATCTCACCGTGGTGGATCCCGACGGCCACCTCGGTCACGTTCTCCCGGTTGAAGAAGTTCGCCACCGCGGTGCTCAGCGCGGTCGGCTCGCCTCGGCCGTCCTCGGCGCGCATCGCCCACCACATCACCT
>DATBCR010000756.1:0-2708 GCA_036270375.1 Pseudonocardiaceae bacterium
CTCGTCGGCGGCGGCGGACTCCAGCATCGCCCGCGCCATGACGGTGTAGGCCTCGGCCCACGCGCGCTCCACGGTTGGCGTCCACGCCGGGCCGCTGTGCCGCTTGATGGACGCGAGCAGGGCCGTGCCGACGGACTCGTACTGGTTGCTGATGACGCCGAACTTGCGGTGGTCGCGGCCGAGTTGGCGGAGGAACGGCAGCAGCTCGTCCGGCCGGTCGATCATCTGCACGAGGTGCACGATGGCCCGCATCAGCCGGCTGCGCTGGACCTCCATATTGATCGGGAACATGTCCCGGATGGCCGGATTGAGACTGAACAGCATGCCGTAGAAGAATTGGGCGACGTCGTCCTGGCGTGCTTCTATCCGCGCCCAGCTTTCCCGGACCAGCCGCACCATCGCGGCGGCGCCGGACGGGGGCTGGCTTCTGGACGGCTGGGGCGGCACTGGGCTGACTACGGCGTTCGCTGTCATGGTCGGGGCGAAGTCTCCACCTTTACGTGGGGCGTCGGCAAGACTCCCCTGCGGCGATCCGGCGTCCCCCGACGAACTGACCCTAACTCGACTATGGCGGGTCGCGATCCTTGAGTGCACGTTCGAGTGATTTCCGATTACGTTCCGCCAGATCCACTCAGTCCAACGGGGGAACCTGGGCCCCGCATGGTGAGTTGATCTTCGATACGGTGTAAGCGTGTCGCCCGTGACTTCGGACCCACCCACGCCGACCGGGACGGCCGCGGCGGACCTGCTGCTGCTCGAACTGTCCGATCCGACGGCACGGGAGCCCGCGACGCCGGCCGTCCCGATCACCGGCCAGCCCGGATTGCCGCCGTCAGATGATCAAACTGTGACTTTAGTCACAGATCAGCTCGACGACCCGCTTTCCTGCCACGGTCAGGAGCTGCCCGGCTCGGCCGGCGAACATCTGCTCCAGGCCGCGTACGGCACCGCGAGCCGGGCCGAGCGCTTCTACGGCGAGCAGGTGCTCGATCATCTCAATCCCCGGATGACCGAATTCGTCCGCCGGATGGACATGGCGTTCGTCGCCACCTCGGACGCGAGCGGCGAGTGCGACTGCTCGCTGCGCGCCGGGCCGCCGGGCTTCATCGAGATCCTGAACGACCGGACCATCGCCTACCCCGAGTACCGGGGCAACGGCGTGCTCGCCAGCCTCGGCAACATCAGCGAGAACGCCCGGATCGGCGTGCTGCTGGTGGACTTCGTGACCGACCTGATCGGCCTGCACATCAACGGCACCGCGAGCATCGTCGAGGACGCCGTGCTGCGCGGCGAGCACCCGGAACTGCCGGTGGACGCCGAGCGCGGCCGGACCCCGCAGCGGTGGGTCCTGGTGCACGTCGTGGAGGCGTACGTCCACTGCCGCAAGCACATCCCCCGCATGGTGCCGGTCGAACGGACCCGTGGCTGGGGCACCGACGACCCGCTGCCCAAGGGCGGCGACTACTTCGACGCGAAGAACACCCGAGGCATCACGGCGATACCCACCCCGGCATAGGTTCGGCCACAGCACGTTCATCCACAGCAAGTTGTGCACAACCGGTGGACAGCCTGTGGGCAGCCGGTGAGCAAAACGTCGCTACCTGTGCACAACTCTGTCCACATGTGGACAGCCCACCGCGGCTCTGCCGGCCGGTCGGCCGTCGGCCACAATTGCCCCTGTGCCCACGCACGCACGTTCGGGGGACCCGTAGATTTGAGCGGAACTAACTCAACTTTTCTAACGTTGCCGGTATAGGCAGGACGCCGACAGGTTCTCAGACGAGGTGAGGGATGGACGCTTTCAACCCGACGACGAAGACACAACAGGCGATCTCCGCGGCGGTGCAGGCCGCGACCGTGGCCGGCAACCCGGACGTCGGCCCGGTGCACCTGCTGGGCGCCCTGTTGGCCCAGGCCGACGGGCTGACCGCGCCGCTGCTGGAGGCCGTGAACGCGGACGTACGGGAGGTACGCGCCGAACTGGAGCGCCTGTCGCAGACGCTGCCGTCGGCGACCGGCGCCACCGTGTCGGCCCCGGCGTTCTCCCCGCCGGCCGTCCGCTCGCTGACCCACGCCCAGCGCCTGGCCACCGAGATGGGCGACGAGTACGTCTCGACCGAGCACCTGCTGGTCGGCCTGGCCGCCGAGGGCGGGCCGGTGGCCGAACTGCTCCGCAGGCACGGCGCCACCCCGGACGCGCTGCGCGACGCGTTCACCAAGGTGCGCGGCTCCGCGCGGGTGACCAGCCCGGACCCGGAGGGCAACTACCAGGCGCTGGAGAAGTACGGCGTCGACCTGACCGCGCAGGCCAGGGCGGGCGCGCTGGACCCGGTGATCGGCCGGGACGCGGAGATCCGGCGGGTGGTCCAGGTGTTGTCCCGGCGCACCAAGAACAACCCGGTGCTGATCGGCGAGCCGGGTGTCGGTAAGACCGCGATCGTGGAGGGCCTCGCCCAGCGGATCGTGGCCGGTGACGTGCCGGAGTCATTGCGCGGCAAGCGGGTCGTCGCGCTGGACCTGGGATCGATGGTGGCCGGCGCGAAGTACCGGGGCGAGTTCGAGGAGCGCCTCAAGGCGGTGCTGAAGGAGATCACCGACTCGGCAGGCCAGGTGATCACGTTCATCGACGAGCTGCACACCATCGTCGGCGCGGGCGCGACCGGTGACGGCGCGATGGACGCCGGCAACATGATCAAGCCGATGCTCGC
>DATBCR010000757.1:0-11865 GCA_036270375.1 Pseudonocardiaceae bacterium
GGCGACGAACGGGAGTGGGGGGTGCGGGCGGGGTGACGTGTTCGGTCGCCACGGATGCCGTTCGTCGCCATGGCCACCGCATCACCCTCACCCCCCTTCAGCCGGCCGGTGGATGCGTCCGACCTCGTCGATCAGCCGGTGCCGAACCCAGTGTTCAAGTCCCAGAACGTCCGAAAAGGACCAATGCAGGTAGTAGGACACGTACGCGACCTCGGCCCAGAGCTGATCGGCCGCGTACGTCAGGATCCCCCCTCGGCATCACCGGACACGTCCACCGCGAAACCGTGCCCACAGCTCGGGCACTCGACGTCGACCTCGGTGTGGCCGGCCTGGTTGATCCGCCGGTACAGGTCCTGCAGGAACGCCAGGTCCGACGCGAACAGGTTCTCGACGACGAACGAGTCCACATCGGACAATGTGCCGAGCCGGGTCACGGTGCGGGACAGCAGGAGCACGGTCAGGTAGGCCGGGTTCTGCCGTACCCGCGCGTCGGTCTGCGGGCTGATCTCGTCGCGCGCCGTGGCCAGCCGCATCACACCGGCCCTGTGCAGCGTGCCGTGTTCGTCCACATAGCCGCGGGGCAGCATGAACGGGAACTCGGTACGCAGTTCACCACCCGGTTCCGCACCGGCCGGGGGCGCCGACGGCATCGACGAGACGGACGCGGTCACGGCGACACCCGTTGGATGTTCTCGCACACGATGGTGACGGTCTCCATCAGCACCTCGCTCGCGCCCGCCTTGAGCGCGCCGATCTCCAGCTTGCTCGGCCAGGCGTTCTCCATGTGGTAGCGCGCCACCGGCTTGCCGTCGAATCCGTACATCACGAGGGAGCAGCTCTTGCGGGCCTGCGCGATGTCGCCGGTGAGCACGGCCTCGTGCCACGTCCACAGTTCAGTCGACGTGTTCTTGCCGCGCTTGAGCGTGACGTGCGGCGGCTTGCGGCGGCCGGGCAGCTTCTTGAAAATGATCTCCTTGTCGCTGGACTCAAGGAAGTCCACCGGCTCGACCTCGGTCGTGATGCCGGACAGCTCGGAGAACTGGGCGATCTCGACGCCGTCGATGACAATGGAGAACCGAGCGGCGGTGAGCGCGTCGTTGGGCTGGCTCTGGCCGAGTCCCGTTGGCATGGTTGGCTCTCCTTAACCTATTCCTCGACCCCGGAGCCCTCGTTGAACTGCGAGATGCGGAAGACAACGAACTCGGCCGGCTTGACCGGCGCGATACCGATCTCCACGGTGAGAATGCCGGCGTCGCGGTTCTCCGGCGGATTGTTCTCCTCGTCGCACTTGACGAAGAACGCCTCGGCCGGCGTGCGGCCGAACAGCGCGCCGTCCCGCCAGACCCGGCGCAGGAACATGGTGATGGTGCGCTTCACCGAGTCCCACAGCTTCATGTCGTTCGGCTCGAACACGACCCAGTTCGTGCCCTGCAGAATGGATTCCTCGACGTAGTTGAACAGCCGCCGGACGTTGAGGTAGCGCCATTCCGGGTCGCTGGACATGGTCCGCGCGCCCCACACCCGGATGCCCTGGCCGGGGAACGCCCGGATGCAGTTGACGGCGACCGGGTTCAACTGGTCGTGCTCGCCCTTGGTGATGTTGAGTTCCGGCGCGATCGCACCGCGCACCACCTCGTTGGCCGGCGCCTTGTGCACACCGCGGGTGGCGTCGTTGCGGGCCCAGATGCCGGCCACGTGGCCGGTCGGCGGCACCATCGTCGGCCGCCCGGTGACCGGGTCCATCACCTTGATCCACGGCCAGTACAGGGCGGCGTACTTCGAGTCGTAGCCAGTCGTGTTGACGCGCCATTCCTTGACCTGCTGGGCATTGAGCCCGGACGGCGTGTCCAGCACGGCGACCCGGTCGGCCATCAGTTCGCAGTGCGCGATCATGGCGAGTTGCACGGCCTGCACGCCGTCGGAGTCGATGACACCCTGGTGGTAGGCGGCCATCAGGTCCGGCACGCACAGCATGGTGATCTCGTCGACGGCTTCGAGACCGGCGAATCCGGTGCGGTCACTGGAATCGCCGACATAGTCGGTGGCGCGCACGCGGACCGGCACCGAGCTGGCACCGGCGAGTTCCACCGCGACACCCTTGGTAGGCACGGCAAGGCCCCGGCCGCGGGTCTCCTCGATGGTGATCAGCTGGGACCGTTCGCGCACTGCGGTGGCCACGCTGTTCGCCGCGCCGCGGCGGGTGGTGACGTTGTCGAACTCCTCGACCGGTGTGCCGCCGCGCTTCACCACGAGCTTGAACGTCTCGTCGGTCGGCTCGGACGCGTCGACGACCTCGACGGAGATGTCGTTGGCGTTGGTCGCCGGCAGTGCCCGCACGGTGAACGCGATCCGACCGGCCTCACCGGCGGCCGCGATCTCGGCCATGCCAGTGGCAGGGGCGGAGCCGTTCCCGTTGCCGCCGTCACTGCCGATGCGGACCACGTAGGCGACGCCGCCGCCGTTGAGGAAGTACCCGTAGACCGAGTGCGCCAGGTAGGAACCCGGGATGAAGTCACCGAAGGTTGCGGTGAACTGGGTCCAGTTGGTGACCAGCATCGGCTCGTTCAGCGGCCCCTTCGCCGCGAAGCCGACAAAGGCCGCGACCGCGGTGCCGACGGCCTCGATCGGCTTGGACCCGGAGGAGACCTCCTCCATGTACACGCCAGGAGAGAGGTAGCTGGGCATGGCGCCTCCTGCAGACGGATCGGTGCCGGACCCGATCAGCATGGTGGCCGGTCGCGGGTTCACCCACCGCCCGCCGGGCGCCAACCCGGGCGGCACACCCTGCCCGAACGGGCGGAGGCTTGGTCCCCGCGGGCGGACCCGCAACCCGGTCCGCGTTGTTCGTCGGGGCCGCACACTGGCCGGGTGATCTGCGAGGTGGACGAGTCGCTGCGGGCGCTGCTGGTGGCTGCGCTGCCCGACGGCACCGACGTCGACCTGGAACGCGACGCCACGACGGACGGTGTGCACGCGGCACTGACCACCATTCACGAGGACGTCACGGGTCTCCCGGCGAACTGGGCCGACCTGCGGGACGACCGTGGCGTCGTGATCGCCCGGCGGCCGCCGATCCACCGGTACGAGCTGCGTTACACGGTGACCGCGCGGGCCGGGTCGACGGGGGCCGAGCACGCGCTGCTGGACGCGGTGCTCACCATGGTCAGCGGGAACACGCGGATCGCGCCGCCGTATCTGCATGAGCATTTCGTGGACTGTGGGCTGCCGGTGCTGGTTCGGCTGGACGAGCCTCGGTCGTCGGAGCTGGTCGCGGATCGGCCGGTCGGGCTTGATCTGGTGGTCACCGCGCCGTTGCTGACCGGGTGGACCAATGAGGTCGCGCCTTCGCCGGACGAGTTCGCGTTGGATGCGGGACGGGGGCGTGCGCCGGCCGAGGCCACGCCGATCCGGCCGCCTCGGCCGATGCGGGCGCGGCGCATCCGTGAGGGCGGTTGACGTTCCGGCAGAATCGCGTGCCATGAGCGATGCGGCGGACCTGGTTGTGTTGGGGAGTCGGGCGTTGGCCGTGGCGGGACACGGCGACATGGTGTGGGGACATCTGGCGGTGCGGGACCCGGGTGGGCGTGGGGTGTGGATGAAGGCGTCCGGGTGGGGACTGGACGAGGTCACGCCCGCTCGGGTGATGCTGGTGTCCTGGGATGGCGAAGTGTTGGTGGGTAACGGGAATCGGCATATCGAGTATCCGATTCATACGGAGATCATGCGGGCTCGGCCGGATGTCATGGTGTCGCTGCACACGCATGCGGACACGGTGAACGCGTTCAGTGCGTTGGATGTGCCGTTGCGGCCGATCAGCCATGACGCGACCGCGTTCGCTGAGCACGGTCTGCCGAGGTTCACGGTGACGGCGAATCTGGTGCGTACGGCCGGGTTGGGGGCCGCGCTGGCGGCTGATCTCGGTGCGGCGCACGCGTGTCTGATACCGCAACATGGATTGGTCGCGGTGGGGACCGACGTGGCGCATGCGGTGATGTACGCGGTGTTGTTGCAGCGGGCCTGTGCCACACAGTTGGCGGCGGGTGACGTGCGGGTGTGGACCGGGGAGGCGGAGAGCCTGGAGAAGGCCGCGTTGGTGTGGGCGGACAGTCAGATTCAGGCCGGTTGGCGGTATTGGGTGCGGCGGGTGGAGCGGCTACCGGCGGCGGATTAGCGTTGCCGCCGCGGTCACAAGGATCGTGACCGCGCTGACGGTGAGGGCCGGTTGTCCCGCGGTGGTGCCGATCAGTGCGCCGATCAGTGCGGCCAGTGCGTCGCTTGCGTAGAACGTGGCGCCGACTCGGCCGCGTAGTGGGTCGGGGGTGGTTCGCTGGATGGTGGTTTCGATGGTGACGATCAGGACCGATCCGGGCAGGCCGGCCAATCCGCCCGCGAGTACGGCGATGGGGGCGGTTGGGGCGTTGGCGAGGAGGGTGAAGGCCAGTCCGACGCCGGCCAGACCGAGGGTGAGCAGTGTTGTCGTGGTGTGGCGGCGTAGCAATCGGCCGGCGAGTGGGCCGCCGAGCAGGTATCCGATGCCGAGTGCGGACAACAGGTAGCCGATGGTGGCCGGGTGGTGGCCGAAGCGGGTGGTCATGAAGGGGATGAGGAGGGCGGTGAAGACGGCGTTGCAGGTGAAGAAGACGGTGCTGATGATCAGTAGCCGACCCAAGGTTGGATCGCGGCGGGTGAATCGCAACCCTTCGACGAGTTCGCCGAGGATGGTCCTTACGGTGCTGGCTGTGGCAGTGGACGCGCGTCGGCCAGTGGCGGTGATCGCGAGTGCGGACACGAGATAGCTGGCCACGTCGGCTGTGATCACTGTCGGCAGGCCGAGCCATGCGAGTAGCAGGGCGCCCAGTGGCGGCCCGATCAGTCGCACGATGCCGTTGTTGACGGCGAGGAGCGAGTTGGCGCTGACGAGGTCGTCGCCAACGATGGTCGGCAGGAGCGCGCGGGCGGCCGGGCGGAAGAAGACGATGCCCAGGTTCTCGGTGACCAGGGCCAGGTACAGCCATCCGAGCCGGTTCGGTTGGTCGGCGAGCAGGATGCCGGCGACGGAGACGGCACAGAGGAGGTCGGCGGTGATCATGACAAGCCTGCGGTTCCAGCGGTCCACGAACACCCCGGCGACCGGGCCGACGATGAGGGCGGGCAGGCTTTCCACGGCGAGGGTGAGGCCGGTCGCCGCGACCGAGCCGGTCAGGCGGAACACCTGGTAGGGGATGGCTACGACGAGGAGCCAGGAGCCCAGGTTGGAGATCAGGTTCCCAACGAGGAGGAAACGGAAGTCGGCGATTCGGAGCGCGGTCGGCACGTGCCCCAAAGTATTCTGTCAGAATAGTTGAGGCAAGCAGTTATGCTGAGGGAGTAGGTCTTGGACGGCGCGGAACTGGGTCGGAGGTTGCGGGCGGAGCGGGTGGCCAGTGGGCGGACGATCGCTTCGGTGGCGGGGGTCGCCGGGTTGTCGGTGCCATACATCGCGAATCTGGAGAACGGGCGCGGGAATCCGACGGTGGCCGCGTTGGCGCGGCTTGCCGAGGCGTTGAACGTGCGGTTGGTGGTGGATCTGGTGTCGGGGGTTGATGTCGAGCCTGAGCCGCCGCCCGCGGATGCGGCTGTTCGGTTCACGCGGACGGAGCGGTTTCGGGCGGAGGTGGCGCGTGTCGCGGAGCGGACCGGGGTGTCGCCTCGCGGTGCGCATCAGCGCCTGCTCGCGCTGCTCACCGCCGCACAGGCGGCCGCCGGTACCGAACTGTCCACAATGGATTTCCACCGGCTGTTGGACACTGTCGTGCTGGCCGCCTACCAGTAGCGACAGGCCAGGCGCGCGGGGATTGTCCACAGGCCTGGTGTGTTCCCAGGTGGTTGACAGGAAGTCATCAGACAATCTCCAGCTTTTTTGGACAGGCTCTGCCTCAACAGAGCACCGCACACCCCTGCGCGGGCGGCGCGGATCTTGGCTAGGGAGGAAGACGATCCTCGTGTTGCTCAAAAATCGACTTCGGGTCACCAGGCGACGCGTGATCATCACGACCGCCGTCGTGGTTGTCGTTGTCGGTGGTGGGGTTGCCGCGTGGGCCGCGACCCGCCCGGGTCCGACACCGTCCACCGGTGTCGCCACCGCCACGACGACCACGCTCCGGCAGACGCTGTCCTCGTCCGGCACGATCGAGCCCGCCGCACAGGACAACCTGAACTTCGCGGTGTCCGGCCAGGTCACGGCCGTTGACGTGGCCGCTGGGCAACAGGTCACCGCCGGTCAGGCCCTGGCGACCGTGAACTCCGCCGCCCTGTCCGCGACGCTCGCCGAAGCGCAGGCGAGCCTCTCGTCGGACCAGGCCCGGCTGTCCACCGACCAGACCAACAGCGCCACCTCCACCCAGGTCGCCGCCGACCAGGCCGCCGTCACCGCCGCTCAGAACCAGGTGACCGCCGCCCAGAACTCCCTCGCCGAAGCCACCCTGACGTCGCCGATCACCGGCACCGTCGCCTCGGTCAGCCTCACCGTCGGCCAAGCGGTGTCCGGCGCGAGCGGGTCAACCGGGTCCACGGGGTCCACCGGGTCTGCCGGCTCGTCAGGCGGAGGCGGAGCTGGTGGCGGCGGAGCTGGCGGTGGCGGCAACGGCTCCTCGAGCAGCTCCAGCAGCAGTTCGTCCAGCGCCCAGGTCGTCGTCATCTCCAACGGCACCTTCGTCGTGAACGCGAGCGTCGACGACACCGAGGTCGGCCAGATCAAGACCGGCGACCAAGCCGTCATCACGCCGGACAGCGGCACCAGCGTCGCCTACGGAACCGTCACCTCGGTCGCCCTGCTCGCCAGTTCCTCCTCAACCGTGCCGAGCTACCCGGTCGTCATCGGCGTCACCGGCACCCCGACCGGCCTCTATCCCGGTGCCAGCGCGACCGTCTCGATCATCGTCAAGCAGCTGTCCAACGCGCTCGTGATACCGACGTCCGCGATCCACTTCCTCAACGGCAAACCCTCCGTCTACAAACTGGTCAACGGCCAGCAGACCACCGTCGCCGTGACCACCGGCATGACGCAGGGCGCGCAGACCCAGATACTCACCGGCCTTTCCGACGGCGACCAGGTCGTCACCCCGGGCCGCACCACGACCGGCACCACCGGTGGCACCCGAACCGGAACCGGCCGGACCGGTGGCGGTGGCGGATTCGGCGGGGGTGGCGGAGGTTTCGGTGGCGGCGGATTCGGCGGCGGTGGCGGATTCGTTGGTGGTGGTGGTGGCGCTGGCGCCGGCGGCAAGTTCACCGGCGGCGGGGTAGGCGGCTGAGCAATGAGCCTCGACCTGACCCAACCGATACCGGCCGTCCCGGCGATCAACGGCCCGGTGATCGATATCCACGACGTCCACAAGATCTACAAAACCGGTTCACTCGAAGTAGCCGCCCTACGGGGTGTCTCGCTACGGATCGAGGAAGGTGAATACGTCGCGATCATGGGCCCGTCCGGCTCCGGCAAGTCAACCCTGATGCACATTCTCGGCTGCCTGGACATCGCGACCGCCGGCACCTATTTCCTGGCCGGCGAGGACGTCAGCGACCTCTCCGAGACCGAACTCGCCGTCATCCGAAACGAACGGATCGGTTTCGTGTTCCAACAGTTCAACCTGCTCCCATCGCTGACGGCATGGCGCAACGTCGAACTACCGCTCTGCTATGCGGGCGTGCACAAAGCCGAACGCAAAGCCCGCGCGGTCGACGTCCTGAGCCGGGTCGGACTTGGCGACCGGGTAATGCACAAGCCGAGCGAACTGTCCGGCGGCCAACAATCCAGGGTCGCACTCGCACGGGCACTGGTGAATTCGCCGGCCATGATTCTCGCCGACGAACCGACTGGCGCACTGGACACCACGGCCACCGCCGACGTCCTGAGCGTTTTCGCCGATCTGAACAATGCCGGCCACACCATCGTGCTGATCACCCACGAGGAAGACGTCGCGATGTCCGCCAACCGCACGATCCGCCTGCGGGACGGCCTGATCGAGTCGGACACCCGACGCAAGATGACTGGGGTGCTGCCGTGAGTTGGCTGGAAACGTTTCGCACCAGTCTGGACGCGATCCGCACGCACCGGCTTCGTTCCGGCCTCACCATGTTGGGCATCCTGATCGGCATCGCGGCCGTGATCCTCACCGTCGGTCTCGGTGAGGGCGCGCAGCAGCAGGTCGCGTCGGCGATCAACTCGTTGGGCACCAACCTGTTGGTCATCTCCCCAGGCAGTTCCACCACCGCGGGCGTGCGCGGCGGTCTCGGCTCGGCGTCCACGCTGACCGTGAACGACGCGGATTCCCTTGGCTCCCATACGGTCGCGCCGGACATCGCGGCGGTCGCGCCGAGCACCAGCCGGTCGACCGCGCTGACCGCGGGCTCGGCGAACTGGACCACGTCGGTCGTCGGCACCACGCCGGACTGGCTGTCGGTGCGTGCTCGCGCGGTGTCCGAAGGGCGGTTCCTGACCGGGGCCGACGTCGCCGGCGAGGCCGCGGTGACCGTGCTCGCCCCGACCACCGCCTCGGAACTGTTCGGGGCCGCCGATCCGGTCGGCCGCACGGTGGCCATCGGGAACACTCCGTTCACCGTGGTCGGCATTCTCACGTCGGCCGGGGCGTCCGCGGCGCAGAACCAGGACGACCAGGCCGTCGTGCCGATCAGCACCGCGGCCGACCGGGTGTTCGGCGGCTCGACCCGCACCTCCGTCCAGTCGATCTACGTCGAGGCCACGTCGTCGGACACGCTGTCCGCCGCCTACCAGGAGGCGAACCAGGAACTCCTGAACCTGCACCACATCACGATCCCGACCGGCGCCGACTTCACCATCGCCAGCCAGCAGTCGCTGCTCTCCACGGCCACCTCGGTCGACAAGACGCTGACGATCCTGCTCGGCGGCGTCGCCGGTATCTCGCTGCTCGTCGGCGGGATCGGCGTCATGAACATCATGCTGGTGTCCGTGACCGAGCGGATCCGGGAAATCGGCCTGCGCAAAGCGATCGGCGCCAACCCGAAGGTGATCCGCCGTCAGTTCCTCGTCGAGGCGTCCGTGCTCGGCCTGGCCGGCGGGCTGCTCGGCGCGCTGCTCGGCATCGTCGGCGCGCTGACCCTGCCGCACCTCATCACAGCCACGATCACCATCTCCCCCACTGCCACCATCGGCGCGATCGTCGTCGCGATCTGCATCGGTATGGCCTTCGGGGTCTACCCGGCCAGCCGGGCCGCCCGCCTGGCCCCGATCGACGCCCTGCGAAGCGAATGACCACGAATCAAGACCAGCCTGGAGCTTATCTGATGTCCGCTCAGCGTTCCGTCAAAGCAGCCAGCGGCCGGTTTGTGCGACCCGGCCTCGTGCTGGTGACCGGCGCACTGGCCCTGACCCTGGCCGCGTGCGGTGGCGGCAACAGCCCCACGCCGGCCGCCGCCGCGCCGACCACACAGACGTCCCGGGCGCCCGGTGGCCCCGGCAATCCACCGCCCGGCACGTTCGGCACCGCGGCCGCGGTGTCCGCGTCGAGCGTCGAGGTGCAGAACCCGCAGAACGGCCAGGTCACCGTCAACTTCAACGCCTCGACCACGTTCACCAACACGGTGAGCGCGACGCTGGCCGACGTGACGGTCGGCTCCTGTGTCTCGGTCACGTCGGCGACCGGTGGCGCACGCGCCACCAACCTGACCGCCCGTACGGTGATGATCACCACGGCCGGCGCGAACGGTTGCACGGCAGGCGGTTTCGGCGGCGGCGGTGGCTTCGTCGGCGGCGGTGGTGCCAGCCGTACGCCGAACCCGAGCCGCCAGCCTCGGCCGTCCGGTGCGCCCGGTGCGCCGGGCAACTTCGGCCGGGCGTTCGGCTCGGTCACCGCGCTCAGCGCGAACGGCTTCACCGTGCACGGCATGGCGCGCGGCTCGAACCCGGCCATCGACACGACGGTGACCGTCAACTCCACCACCACCTACACCAAGTCCGCCAGCGCCACGTCCAGCGCGCTCGCGGTCGGTGAGTGCATCGCGGCGCTCGGCCCGGCCGACGACACCGGCGCGGTGACCGCGCGGACGATCGTCATCAGCAAGGCGGGCCCCAACGGCTGCGTGGCGGGCTTCCGGCGCGGTGGCGGTGGTGGCAATGGCTGACGCACGTCGAAAAGCCTTGCGCCGCAAGGGATGGCGGCAACGACTCCGGGCACGGCGGATCACCGTGGTCGTGGTGACGGTTGTCGTGGTCGGCGGTGGTGCCGCGGCCGCGTGGGCGGCCACCCGACCGGCCGACACCGCCTACCGGACGGCGTTCGCAGGGCCGGCGTCGGTGACCGACTCGCTCGCCGCGATCGGCACCGTCCAACCGGTCACCCAGGCCACCGTCGCGTTCCCCATGTCCGGCCAGGTGGCGTCGGTCGGCGTCGCGGTCGGCCAGCAGGTGACGGTCGGCGAGACGTTGGCCCAGCTGAACACGACGAGCCTCGCGAACACGGTGAGTTCGGACCAGTCCTCGGTGGCCACCGCGCAGGCCAAGCTGGCGTCGGACCAGACCAGCCAGACATCGGTGTCCTCGGCCGCCCAGACGACCACCCCGTCCAGCGTCGGATCGGCGAAACCCAGTAGCTCCAACAAGTTGACCACTCTGTTGCAGGGCCTTTCCACCGACCAGAACGCGGTACGCCAAGCCCAGCAACAGGTCGACGCCGATCTGACGCTGGTTTCGGCCGCCGACAAGCAACTCGCGGCGACCTGCCCGGCCGTGGTCCAGGCACTCGGCGGCCTCGGCGCCACAAAACCGACCGACAGCACCAAACCCACCAGCGGCAGCACGCCGACGCCGACGCCGACCACCACCCCGCCCCTGCCGGACCCAACCCAGGTCACCGACTGCACAACCCTGATCGACCAGGCGTCGGCGGACGAGACCAAGACGGACACCGACGAGCACACCCTGTCTTCGGCCGTCACGGCGCTGTCCACCGCGCTCAACCAGGTCGTGGCCGCGGTGAACCAATCAGCGCAGACGACCACCCCGTCCGGCGGCTCAACCGGCTCATCCAGCTCGTCCGGTTCGTCGTCGACAAGTCGCACGCCGACCAGCCGGACCAGCACACCGGCGCCTGCCTCGGCCGACCAGATCGCCGCCGACCAGGCCATGGTGGACGCGTCGAACGCGCAACTGGCCGCCGCACAACAGAACCTGTCCGCCGCGACGCTGGTCAGCCCGATCGCCGGCACGGTCGCCGACGTGACGATCACCCCGGGCGCGAACGCATCCGCCAACTCGACGACCGCGCACATCATGGTCGTCGGCCCCGGCGAGGACGAAGTCACCACCGCCGTCAACGACACCGAGGTGGGCCACGTGAAGCCGGGCCAGACCGCGGCCGTGACGCCGGACGGCGCGACGAAACCGATCGCCGGCAAGGTCACGTCGATCGGCGCGCTCGGCTCGACGACGTCATCGGGCTCGGCGAGCTACCCGGTCACGATCTCGCTCGACGCCACGACGCAACAACTGTTCGACGGTGCCACCGCATCGATCTCGATCACGCTCGGCACCGCGCAGGCAGCGGTGACCATCCCGACGTCGGCGATCCAGACGTTCGGCGCCTTCAGCCTGGTTTCCAAGATGGTCAACGGAACCCCGACCCCGACCCGGGTCACGCTCGGCGTCGTCGGGTCGACGGTCACCCAGGTCACCAGCGGCCTGAAAGCCGGCGACGAGGTGATGCTGGCCAACATCACCGAGCCGATGCCGACCTCGGGCAACCCCTTCACCGCCCGCGGCCTCACCGGCCGAGGCGGCGGCTTCGGTGGCGGTGGCGGTGGCGGCAATCGTGTCGCCGTCGTGGCCCCTGGCGGCGGCTGAGCCCACCC
>DATBCR010000758.1:0-4901 GCA_036270375.1 Pseudonocardiaceae bacterium
CGGCTGCGCTACGGCAATCTCGGCCTCGGCACGTCCCGGTTCGACATCGCGATCAACGCGTTCGACGAGCCGGACGGCTTCCGGCTGCGGATCGAGTACGCGACCGACCTTTTCGACCGGTCCACCATCGAGCGGATGTTCGACCACTTCGCCCGTATCCTGGCTGCCGGCGTCACCGATCCCACGCACACGCTGTCCGGCGTGCCGATGCTGTCGTCGTCGGAACTGGACCAAGTGCTGCGCGAATGGCAGGGCGTGACCCGGCCGTACCCGCGCGAGCTGATCCACGTGCAGGTCGCCGCGCAGGCCGCCCGCACCCCGGACGCGACCGCGCTGGTCTACGAAGGCGACTCGATCAGCTACCGCGACCTGGACGACCGAGCCGGCCTGCTGGCCCGCTACCTGCGCGAATGCGGCCTTCAGCCGGGCGAGTCGGTCGGCATCGGGCTGGAACGTGACATCGACATGGTGGTCGGCGTGCTGGCGGTCCTCAAGGCCGGTGGTGCGTTCGTGCCGCTGGACATCGAGGACCCTGACCTGCGCCGGGTGTTCGTGTTGGACGACACCGAAACCCGGTTCGTACTCAGCCGCTCCGCCCTGCCGGCGCCGATCCCGGCCGGTGACCGACGCCAGGTGATCGAGGTGGACCGGATCTGGCCGGACGCGGAGAAACTGGCCGACGTGCCGCTGCCGGAATGGTCCACGCTCGATTCGGCCGCTTATGTCCTGTATACGTCGGGTTCGACGGGTCGGCCGAAGGGCGTGGTGATCGAACACCACGCATTGGCGACGTATATGGACTTCCTCGGGAATGTGTTCTCATTCGGCCCCGGCGACCGGATGTTGTTGCTGTCGGCGCTCGTTTTCGACCTGGCCGAGGGCGAATTGTTCGTCGGGCTGTCGCGGGGTGTGACAATGGTCATGATTCCCCGCGAGACAGCCCTGTCGCCGCCCGAGCTGTCCGAAGTCCTGCGGCGTGAGCGGGTGTCATACCTCGGTGGGCCGCCGGCGATGATCGCGTTGCTGGATCCCGAGCCCTATCCGGATTTGCGTGGGTTGCTGGTCGGCGGTGAGGCGTTCACCGGTGATCTGGTGAATCGGTGGAATCTGCCCGGCCGGCTGTTTCTGAACGCGTACGGGCCGACCGAGGCGACGATCGGGTGCACATATTATCCGTGCGAGCACAAAGTGTGGCAGTCGTCGCCACCGATCGGTCGGGCGATGCCGCACCGGCGGGTGTATTTGCTCGACCGGTGGGGTGTGCCGGTACCCATCGGCGTGCCGGGGGAGATCGTGTCGGCCGGTCCTGGTTTGGCGCGTGGTTATGTGCATGATGATGTGTTGACGGCGAAGAAGTTCGTGCCCGATCCGTTCGTTCCTGGTGAGCGGATGTATCGAACCGGGGATCTGGCGGTGTGGACGCAGGACGGCCAGATCCAGTTCCTCGGCCGGATCGACGCCCAGGTCAAGCTGCGCGGCATGCGGATCGAACCGGGCGAGATCGAGGCCATGATCGAGGCGCAACCCGGCGTCGACCATGCCGTTGTCGTGCTGCGTGAGGACAGTCCCGGCGACCCGAAACTGATCGCCTACGTTGTCGCGCAACAAGAAGCCATCGCGAGCCTGCGCAAGGAACTCGGCCGCCGGTTGCCGCTCTACATGGTGCCGGCCGCGTTCGTGCCGATGGACGACCTGCCGCTCACCCCGACCGGCAAGGTGGACCGGCCCGCGCTGCCGGCGCCGGACCTTGCCAGCCGCGCGCAGCGGTGGGTCGCCGCGCGCACCGACACCGAGCGGACCGTCGCCGCGATCTTCGCGGACGTCCTTGTCGCCGACCGGGTCGGTGCTATGGACAGTTTCTTCGACCTCGGCGGCAATTCGCTGCAGGCGGCAAGGGTGGTGGCCAGGATTCGGCAGTCCCTTGACATCCAGCTTCGGGTACGGGACTTCTTCGACATGCCGGTCGTGGCCGACCTGGCCGCCGAACTGGACCGGACGGCCGAACGGGACACCGACGACGGCACACTGAACGACGAGATCGCCGAGCTGGAACGGCAACTGGCCGAAGCACGGGGACGACTGACCGACCAGGGCTGAGCAAAGGAACGAGATGGCCGACGAAGAAGGCCCGGCCGCCGGGCGCCGGTGGAGTCCGCTCTGGCGGCACGGCGACTTCATGAAGTTCTGGTTCGGTGAGACGATCTCGCTGTTCGGCACCCAGGTCACGAACCTGGCCCTGCCGTTGACGGCCGTCATCGTGCTCGGCGCGACGCCGTTACAGCTCGGTGTGCTGCGTTTCCTCGAGTGGATACCGTTCCTGCTGTTCGCGCTGCTCGTCGGCGTGTGGGTGGACCGGCGGCGCAAACGCCCGGTGATGATGGGCGCGAACCTGTTCCGTGGCGTGCTCGTGGGTGTCGTTCCGGTGCTGGCGTTCGTGCACCAGTTGCACATTCCGCTGCTGTATGTGATCACATTCCTGGTCGGCATCGGCACGGTGTTCTTCGATCTGTGCTGGCTGTCCTATGTGCCGGTGATCGTGGACCGGACCCTTCTCGTCAACGCGAACAGCCGCGTGTCCACCAGCTATTCCGCCGCCGAGGTGGCCGGCCCCGGTGTCGCCGGTTTCCTGGTGCAGCTGATCGGCGCGCCGAAGGCGATCATCGCGGACGCGGTGTCCTATCTGGTGTCGTTCGTGTCGTTGTGGCTGATCAAGGCCGAGGAGCCGGCACCACCCGCGCCGGCCGACCGCAACCTGCGGGCCGAGATCGGCGAGGGCCTGAAGCTCGTTCTGCGCAACAGGTTCGTCCGCGCGACAACGGCACAGGGCGCGCTCTGGAACTTCTTCATGATGATCGGCGACACGATATTCTTGATCTATACGATCCGTCAGCTGCATTTCAGCCCCGGCCTGCTCGGTGTCGTGCTCGGCGCGGGCGCGATCGGCGGAATCGTCGGTTCTGGGCTCGCGTCGACCGTGTCCCGGCGGTTCCAGTACGGTCGGGCGCTCGTCGGCGCGTTCTTCCTGGGTACCGTGCCCGCGTTTCTGATTCCGGCGGCGGCCGGCCCGAAGCTGGTAATGGCCGGGATATTCATCGCCGCGTATTTCCTCATCCGGTTCGGTTTGGGCATTTCGAATGTCCTCGCCATCACGCTGCGGCAGACTGTCACGCCGAACCGGTTGCTCGGCCGGATGAACGCGGGCTCGCGGACGATCCTGTTCGGCATCGGACCGCTCGGCGGCATCGTCGGCGGCCTGCTCGGCACGGCGGTCGGCCTGCGCCCGACACTGTGGATCGCGGCGTTCGGCTACCTGCTCACGCTGGTGCCCGTGCTGCTCTCGCCGATTCCCACATTGTGCGAACTGCCGCCCGCCGCCGAGGAGCCGACCACGGCCGTACCAGCGAGCGCCGGTTAGGTCCTGTCGGTGGTCCGGCTGCGGCCGCGGAACTCGGCGAGCACCTGACCGTCACCGTCGCGGCGCACGGTGACGTCGTAAATGCCGTTGCGGCCGTAGCGGACGCGCTCGTCAGCCGTCGCGACGAGCACGTCACCGAGCCGGCCCGGGCTGACGAAGGTGATCTCGGCCCCGGCGGCGACGGTCGTCGGGCCGTGGCTGTTGCACGCGCAGGCGAACGTGGTGTCGGCGAGCAGGAACAGGTAGCCGCCGTGCGCGATGTCGTGCCCGTTGACCATGTTTTCGGTGATCCGCATCCGCGCCACGGCATGGCCAGGACCAGTTTCCGTCAACTCGATGCCCAGCGCACGCGAAGCCACATCGGCCGCGAACATCGCGTGGGCTGGATCGGCAGGCGGTGACACTGGTAGATAATGGCAGATCAGGCAACCGGGGTCGGGAGGAACGTCATGCCGGATGTGTTCGTGGTCGACGGGGTCCGCACCGCACAGGGCAAGTACGGCGGCGGACTTGCCGGCGTCCGCCCCGACGACCTGGCCGCCATCGTGGTCCGCGAGGCCGTGCGCCGCGCCGGCATCCCAGACGACGCCGTCGACGAGGTGGTCCTCGGCGCGGCGAATCAGGCAGGCGAGGACAACCGCAACGTGGCGCGCATGGCGGTGCTGCTGGCCGGCCTGCCGGACGAGGTCCCCGGCTACACGGTGAACCGCTTGTGCGCCAGCGGTTTGACCGCCGTGATGACCGCGGCGAACGCGATCCGCGCCGGGGAGTTGGACATCGCGATAGCCGGCGGGGTCGAGTCGATGACCAGAGCGCCGTGGGTGATGGCCAAGCCAGGCACCCCGTGGGCCAGGCCCGGCGAGGTCGTCGACACGTCCCTCGGCTGGCGGTTCACCAACCCCGAGTTCAAGGGCCGCGACCCCGAAGTCACGCTGTCGATGGGCGAAACCGCCGAGGAGGTCGCCACCCTGGACGGCATCAGCCGAACGGACAGCGACGATTTCGCCCTACGCAGCCACCAACGCGCACTGGCCGCGATCGACGCCGGCCGGTTCACGGCTGAAATCGTCGCGGTGCCAACAAAAGACGGCGAATTCACGGTCGACGAAGGCCCTCGGCGGTCCACAACGGCCGACAAGCTGGCCGCCCTACGCCCGGTCTTCCGCCCCGACGGCATCGTCACAGCCGGCTCGTCGTCCCCCCTGTCCGACGGCGCGGCGGCCCTCGTCCTGGCGAGCGAAGACGCGGTCCGTCGGTACGGCCTGACACCGCGAGCCAAGGTGGTGGCCGGCGCCAGCGCCGGTGTCGCCCCGCACGTGATGGGTCTCGGACCGGTGCCGGCGACCGAGAAAGTGTTGCACCGCACTGGATGGCACACCGAGGACATCGGCGCGGTCGAACTGAACGAAGCGTTCGCCGCCCAAAGCCTGGCCGTGATCCGCCGCCTGAAACTGGACGAATCGGTAGTAAACGCGGACGGCGGCGC
>DATBCR010000759.1:0-8690 GCA_036270375.1 Pseudonocardiaceae bacterium
GACAACGTGTTGATCGGGGCCCGTGGGATCGACGGGTACAACAGCGCCGTGCTGCTGCGCCGATACGTGCGATGAGGAGCGTGAGATGACCGAACAAGCCGAACGGGCCCGGGTGGTGTTCCTGATCCGGGTACCGACCGAACGCACGCGGGACTTCCTTGCCGCGTACGAGAAGATCCGCTACGAGGTGGCCGACGGCGTGCCAGGGCACATCGTCGACCAGGTGTGCCAGTCGCCCGCCGATCCTGAGCAGTGGCTGATCACCAGCGAGTGGGACACCATCGAGTCCTTCGCGGCGTGGGAGCGCACCGACGACCACCGCGCGCTGGTCCGGCCGATGCGGGAATGCATGACCGAGGCCAGGTCCATCCGTTTCACCGTCCGCATGCAGACCTCCCGGCGGGACAGCACGCCCGCTGCCGCAGCGCCTGGAGCACTGACGTGACCGCCACCATGGGCATCCTCTCGGTCTGGGTGCTGGCCGCCGCCGGCATCCAGCTCGGCACGTTGTGGATCATGAAGCTGTCCATCCTGCCGATGCTGAACTCGCTGCCGTACGACCGGTACGTCACGGTCTGCCAACTCATCGACATGCACGCGTTCCACCCGATCGCGGTGTGGAACGGGGTGATCTGCGCCGGCATCGGCTTCACGGCGGCGTTCCTGACGCCGAGCGCGTCGATCAGTGTCCTGTTCGTGATCGGCTCGGTCGCGATGGTCATCGTCGGCATCGCGTCCGAGGGCTTCAACCGGCCGATCTGGCGCCAGATCGAACACTGGAGCCCGCTGCGTATGGCGGACGGCTGGCATCGCAAGCGCGGCCACTGGCACTTGGCGCACCAGGTGCGCACGTATGCCGCGATCGTGGCCATCATCACCTACATCGCGGCTTTCGTTGCGGAGGCGACATGAACGACCAGCGGATCGTACGGCCGATGAAACTGGTGGTGCTCGGAGCGACCGGCCGGATCGGCAGCCAGGTGACGCGGCGCGCCTTGACCGACGGCCACCGGGTGACTGCCGTCGTGCGGCGACCGGAAACGGTCACCACGGCACACGACAATCTCACCGTGGTGCCCGGCGACGTGCTCGACCCGGCCAGCCTGGACGGCCCGTTCGCCAGCGCGGACGCCGTCATCTTCGCGGTCGGCACACCCGGCCGCGGCCCGACGGTGTTGCGTTCCACCGCTATCGCGACGGTCGCGAAAGTGATGGCCGCCAACGGTGTCGCGCGGTTGCTCGTGGTGTCGCCGAGTGCCGTGGCGATCAGCCCACGCGCCCCGCTGACCCGGAAGATCACGCTGCGGTACTTCGTGCACAAGCTGCACCGCAACCCGTTCAACGACGTGGAGCGGATGGAGAGCGAGCTGACGTACACCGACCTGAACTGGTCCGTTGTCCGCGCGTCCACCCTGCGCGACGGGCCGGCCAGCGGCCGCTACCAGGTGGTGCCGGACGGTCAGCTGCGGCGTGAGCGGCCGGTGAGCGTCGCCGACCTTGCCGACTACCTGGTCCGGCATGCCGCGGAGCGGGCGACATTGCGGGACATCGTCACGGTCACCGGTCCGGCGGCGTGACCGGCCGCCGGAAACTCCTGGTCACCCTGCACGTGCT
The DNA here is from genome assembly GCA_036270375.1 of Pseudonocardiaceae bacterium. Taxonomy (GTDB): domain Bacteria; phylum Actinomycetota; class Actinomycetes; order Mycobacteriales; family Pseudonocardiaceae; genus DATEPR01. Next base: position 1,615 of record DATBCR010000759.1, read on the forward strand.
GACGGCGGCGTCGAACCTCGGCGCCGTCGTCGTCATTCTCGTGCTGGCGGCGTTCGCCCACGACGCGTCGTTGACAAGGCTGTGTGTGTACACAGTGGACATTCCGCTGCTGCTGGTCGGTTTGGTGATCGGGGTAACGAGCGCGCTGATGTCGCCGTGGGGCCTGTTCCGGCACGGGTGGGTCGTGAAGAAGCTGTTGCTGACAATGGTGAACGTTGTTGTCGCGACAGGCGTTGTCGGGCCATGGATCGGCACGGCCGGATGGGTGTCCTCGGGTGGTCTGGTGGCACAGGTCGCGTTGTTCGTGCTGCCCACCGTGTTGTCCGTTTACAAACCCAAGGGCCGGCTCGCGCCCAGTCGGCCGGGGAACATGCCCGGCCGGTTCGGGATCGCGGGATCTCGTGCCGGTGTCGCGGCGAATGACACGCTCGTTGGGCCAGCCGACCGGAACTGAAGGACGTGCAGCGATGGCGAACGACACCGCCGGGCTCGACCGGGATCAGCTGATCGCCGGCTACCGGACGATGCGCACCATTCGGGAATTCGAGGAACGGGTGCACGAGGAATTCGCCGGTGGCGGCATTCCCGGGGCCGTGCACCTCTACGCCGGCCAGGAAGCCGTTGCCGCCGGGGTGTGCGCCGCGTTGGCGGACAACGACTACATCGCCAGCACGCACCGCGGCCACGGGCACGGCATCGCCAAGGGCTGCGATCTGGCCGGCATGATGCGCGAGATCTACGGCAAGGCGGGCGGCCTGTGCGGCGGCAAGGGCGGTTCGATGCACATCGCCGACTTCGACCGGGGCATGTTGGGCGCCAACGGTGTCGCGGCCGGCGGTGTGCCACTGGCGTGTGGTGCCGCGCTGTCCGCGAAGCTACGGGGCACCGGCCAGGTCGCGGTCGCGTTCGTCGGCGACGGCGGCGCGAACCAGGGCGCGTTCGCGGAAAGCCTGACGCTGGCTGCGGTCTGGCGGCTGCCGGTGGTGTTCGTGGTGGAGGACAACGGATTCGCCCAGTCCACCGGCACCAGGTTCCACCTCGGCGGCCGACAGGTCGCGCCCCGTGCCGAAGCGGTCGGCATTTCCTCGGCCGTCGTGGACGGCTACGACTTCGTCGCGGTGCACGACGCGACCGCCGAGGCGGTGCACCGAGCACGCACCGGTGGCGGGCCGACGCTGGTGGAATGCGTTGCGCACCGATTCTTCGGCCATATGGAAGGCTGGGACCGACAGGGCTACCGCAGCCCCGGCGAAGTCGACCGACTTCGTGCCGAACACGACTGCCTTGTGCTGCTGGCAAAGCAGCTCACGGCCGACGGCTCGGTGTCCACAAGCGACCTTGCTGAGATCGACCTCGCGGTTCGCGCACGGGTCGACGAAGCGGTCGCGGACGCCCGCGCCGCCGCCGAACCCGATCTCGACGAACTACTCACCGACGTCTACGTCAGCTACTGACGCCCTGTCGACCGAGGAGAACGACGTGACCCGAATTCTCTCCTACCTGGAAGCGGTGGGCGAAGCGCTGGCACAGGAGTTGCGGCGCGACCCGTCCGTCGTGGTGTTCGGCGAGGACAACATCGGCGGCACCGGCTGCGACGGTACGCTCGGCCACGCGTGGGGCCCGACCAAGGGTCTGCACGAGGAGTTCCCGGACCGGATCTTCGACACGCCGATCACCGAGGCCGCGTTCGTCGGCGCCGCCGTGGGCGCCGCCGCGACCGGCCTGCGACCGGTGGCGGATCTGCTGTTCGTCGACTTCGCCGGGGTGTGCTTCGACCAGATCCTGAACCAGGCCGCGAAGCTGCGCTACATGGTCGGCGGCAAGGCGCGGGTGCCGTTGGTGCTGCGGGCGATGTGGGGCAGCGGCATGCGGCGCGGCGCCCAGCACTCGCAGGCGCTGTACCCGATCTTCGCGCACATCCCCGGCCTGAAAGTCGTCGTCCCGTCGACACCGGCGGACGCGAAAGGCCTGATGACAACGGCCATCAGGGACGACGACCCGGTGATCTTCTTCGAACACAAGATGCTCTACTTCAGCCGCGGTGACGTGCCACCGGAGCCGTACGAAATCCCGTTCGGCCAGGCCAGAATCGCACGCGCCGGAGACGACTGCACCATCGTGGCGATCGGCCGGATGGTGCACGAGGCCCTGTCCGCCGCCGACCAGCTCGCCGCGGACGGCGTGCGGTGCGAGGTGATCGATCCACGCACAGTGTCTCCTTTGGACACTGACACCATCTACGCGAGCGTGCGCCGCACGGGGCATCTGGTGGTCGTCGACGAGGCGAACCCACGCTGCGGCGTAGCCGGCGACATCGCGTCATCTGTCGCGTCCGAGGCGTTCGACGCGCTGCGCGGCCCGGTGCGGATGGTCACGTCGCCACACGCGCCAGCACCATTCAACCCAACGCTCGAGGACGCGTATCCCCCGTCCGCGGCGGACATCGTGGCCGCGGTGCGCGCCACCCGTCGCCGGTCCGTGCATCCGACAATGCCAGAACAGGAGCGAGTATCGTGACTGATCACCCGAATGTCCAGCTGATGCAAAAGGTCTACGCCGCGTTCGGTGTCGGTGACGTGGACACGGCCGGGTCGTACTGGACCGAGGACGCCGTGCACCACTACCCCGGCCACAGCCCGCTGTCCGGTGAGCATAAGGGGCTCGCGGAGTCGATCTCGTTCGCCAACAAGATCTTCGAGCTGACCGATGGCAACCTGAGCATGGACGTGCTGGAGATCGGCGCCAGCGACAACCACGCGTTCGCGTTGCTGCACACACGGTACGAGCGCAAGGGGCGGGTGCTGGAGATGCCGTTCGTCAACGTGGCGCGCATCGAGGGCGGCCTGATCGCCGAGTTCTGGACGTATCCCAACGATGTCTATGCCACCGACGAGTTCTGGAACGCGTGAGGAGTCACGACGGACATGAGTAACGTCATCATCATCGGTGGCAGCGTGGTCGGCCTGGGTGCGGCCATCGCGCTCGCCGACCGAGGCCACCAGGTCGAGATCCTGGAACGCGCCACGGACCAGCCACCTTCCACTGTGGACAAAGCCGCCGGCTGGCAGCGCCCGACGGTCCCGCAGGCCGTGCACTCGCACGCCTTCGCGTCCCTTGGCTGCAACCTGTTGCGCGACCGGGCAAGGGACGTGTACGACGGCCTGCTTGCGGTCGGCGCGACCGAGGTCAACCTGGCCGACTACCACCCCCCGATGCTGCGCGACTTCACCCGCCAACCGGACGACGAGCGCCTGCGGATGGTCATCAGCCGGCGGTCCACGTTCGAACTGGTGCTGCGGCAGCGTGCGTTGTCCCGGCCGGGCGTCCGGCTTGTTTCCGGCGCCACCGTACGAGGTTTGGTCGTCGCGGACGAGGAGCGCGTGGCCGGCGTGCGCCTTGCCGACGGTCGGACCAAGCTGGCGGATCTGGTCGTCGACACCTCCGGCCGCCGCTCCCCCGCCGACTCCTGGCTCGCCGACGCCGGGCTTCCTGTGCCGACGGTGCGGAGTGAGAGCTGCAAGATCGTCTACTACACGCGGTACTACCGCATGCTGACGGACGCGCCCCCCGGCCCGGTCAATCGTGGTTTCGGCGCGGGCGGCCTGTGGGACAGCTACACGGCGGTGCTGTTCCTCGGCGACAACCGGACGTTCTCGATCTCGATCGGCGTGCTGCCGGAGGACACCGAGTTGAAGTCACTGCGCCACGAGGACGCGTTCACGGCGGCCGTCCGCGCGACGCCGCTGCTGGCCGGCTGGGTGGCGCCGGGCAACTCGGTGCCGATCTCCCCGGTGTATTCGATGGGTGGTCTGGACAACTCACTGCGCCTGCCCGACCCCACCCAGGCGCCCGTAACGGGGTTCTACGGCCTCGGCGACGCGATCTGCACGACGAACCCGTCGTACGGCCGCGGTGTGTCGCTCGGCCTGTCACACGCGTTCCTACTGGCCGACCTGCTGGCCGAACAGCCTGCGGTGACCCCGGCCCAGGCGACGGAATTCGCACGCCGGACGGCCGAACTGGTACGCCCGTGGTTCGAGGAGGCGGTGGCCAACGACCGCGGCCGCGCCGGCATGTGGACGGCCACCCTGCACGGCGAGGCACCGCAACGCCCGCCGGCCGGTGTGGTGACATTCGGCCTCGCGGTAGCCGCATCCACGGCCGACGAGGTGGTATGGCGCCGGGTGGCGAACGTGATGATGATGCTCGCACCACCACGTGCCTTGTACGCCGATGAAGAAATCCGCGAGCGGGTGGGAAAGGTACTTGCCGGCGGCCCGCCGCCGCAACTCCCCGGTGCGAGCCGGTCGGACCTGGTGAACGCGGTCGCCAACGCATTACGCGCACAACCGGTGGGCTGAATGCGACTGGCCGTCTTCGGCGGAACCGGCGGCACCGGAACCCAGGTGATCCGCCAGGCACTGGACCGGGGCCACGAGGTCACCGCGCTGGCAAGAACCCCGGAGGCCGTGACAATCAACGATCCAGGCCTACGGATAATACGCGGCGATGTGCTGACAGCGGGCAGCGCCGACCCGGTGGTAGCCGATGCCGATGCGGTGATATCCGCGCTCGGCATCGGCTTCCACCGTCATGCGACAACGGTGTACTCGGCCGGCACCGCCAACATCCTGGCCGCGATGGCGAAGGCCGGAGTACGGCGCCTACTGGTGGTGTCGACAAGCTCACTCACCGTGCCGTCACGGCGCCACCTGCCGGAATGGCTGCTGACCCGCCTGATCCTGCACCCGCTGTTGAAGCGCCCGTACGCCGACATGGCCACGATGGAAACCCGAATCCGGCAGTCTACAGTGGACTGGACAGTCGTCAGGGCGGCCGGCCTGACCAACGCCCCCGCAAAAGACAAATACCGGACATCCACAAATGGCCGCCTACGTAACGGCTGGACAATCTCCCGTGCCGACCTGGCGGCCTATCTGCTCGACCACATCAAAGACCCCCAATCACACCAAACAACGGTAGAACTCGCGTACTGACCAGCAATCGTCGACAGATGTCCAACAGGTTCTCGACGGACATCACGATACTATGTCAGGTCGATCGCGAAACGAATTCCGAATAGCCTTGACCTGAATCACGCGTTGGCTAAACTTAACCACACAGTTTATCTGGCGCTGCCAGTCCCATTTATTCGGCACGGCGGACCGGCCACGGTGACCGCAGGGGAGGCACGTTGAACGGTCGGACGATCGACGAGCCGCGCGGTGGCCACGGTCACACGTGCCACGGCAGCCACGAATGCTCCCACTACGACACCCTGATGAGCGTGCGGCGGGACCTGCACGACCAGATCGGCTCGTCACTGGCCGGCATGGCGATGCAGCTGGAGGTCGCCCAGCGCTCGATCGGGCCGGACACCGCACAGTCCAGGCGGGTGCTCGCGGACCTCCGCACCGACATGGCCGACCTGATCGCGCATGTGCGCAGGCTGGTCGCCAACCGGAATTCCGCTGGCGCGCACTGCAGCGTGGAAATGGCGCTACGGTCCATGATCGGCCGGCTGAGCCGGGTCGTCGCGGACCGGCTCGACGTAAGCCTCGACCTCGACCCGCGGATCAGTACCGTCCGCGCCGACATCGGCTGGGCCGCGTTCTGGATCGTCCGCGAGGCCGTGACGAACGTGCTCAAGCACTCGACAGCCGACCGCTGCGCGATCACGATCTCGTTGCGGGACAACGAACTGGCCGTCCGCATCGAGGACAACGGCGCGGTGCCACCCCAGCGGTGCCGCCGAACCGGCGGCGCCGGACTGATCAACATGACCGAACGCGCCGCCGACTTCGGCGGCTGGTGTACCACGGGTCCGGTGTCGCCGACCGGTTTCGTTGTCGTGGCAAGTTTTCCGCTGACCACCGACGCGGCGCAGCCGGCACGGTCGGACATGTCGTAGGGAGGGCGCGGTGCCCAGTTCAGTGAGTGACCCGGTCAGTGTCTTGATCGCCGACGACCACCCGGTCTACCGGTCCGGCCTCCGTACGCTGTTGGACGGCATCGGCACACTGCACGTCGTCGGCGAGGCACGCACCGGCACCGAGGCGCTGACCATGGCGTACAAGCTGCGCCCGCACCTGGTGCTGATGGACGTGAACCTGCCCGGCGTGACCGGCATCGAGGCCACCAAGACCATCGCGAACCGCTGCCCGGACACCGCGGTAATCATCGTGACGATGCTGGACGACAGGGATGTCTTCTTCGCCGCGATGCGCGCAGGCGCACGCGGCTACCTGTTGAAGGGCGCCAGTTCCGAGGACGTCGGCATGGCCATCGAGATCGTCCGGGCCGGCGGTCTGGTGTTCGACTCGCAGACGTCCAACTGGGTGATCGAGCACCTCACCAAGCCCCCCGCGTCCGGCAAGCCGTTCCCCGAGCTGACCGACCGGGAACTGGCGGTGCTCGAACTGGTGGCCGACGGCCGCGGCAACGCAGCCATCGCCCGCGAACTGGGCCTGTCGATCAAGACGGTGCGCAACTACCTGTCAAGGATCTTCGCGAAACTACACCTGGTCGACCGAACCGAGGCCGCCGTCCAGGCCCGCCGAGCCGGCCTCGGCCACTGACCCAGCCACCCGAACACGCCGGGCGATAAGTCTGACTCGGTCAATAGTTACATGTCGAGTACCATTGACGAGTATGAAAGAGGAAGTGCCGACCGTACCGGTCCAGGATGACCAGCGCGTATCGCCAAGGGCCGGCAACGCGTTCCTCCTCGCGCAGCTCGGCGCCCACGCCGCCCAGCGCTTCGCGGAGCGGATCGCGGAACTGGACCTGGCGCCACCACAGGCCGGCATGCTGCGGATCATCGCGTTGACGCCCGGCCAGAGCCAGCAGGCCATCGCGAACCAACTCGGCACCCCACCCAGCCGCCTGGTCGGCTTGGTTGACGGCCTCGAACAACGCGGCCTGATCGAACGCCGCCGCAACCCAGACGACCGCCGCCACCACGCGCTATACCTGACAGACGCCGGCGTCCATTTCATGGGCCGCATGGCGGCGGTAGCCACCCAACACGAAGACGCCATCTGCTCCGGCCTAAACCCCACAGAACGCGAACAACT
>DATBCR010000760.1:0-3991 GCA_036270375.1 Pseudonocardiaceae bacterium
GTCGTCGAGGCCGGTCGCCGGTTCGCCGATGACGAGTTCGCCAAGACCTCCTGGGACCTGCGCCGCTACCTCTGGGCCCCCGCCATCGGCTGCTTCGGCATCCAGCGCATCCACCTCCTCAAGGACGTCCTCGTCCTGGCCGGTGCGGGCGTCGGTGGCGGCTCCCTCGTCTATGCCAACACCCTCTACCGCCCCCTCAAGCCCTTCTACGCCGACCGCCAGTGGGCCCACATCACCGACTGGGAATCCGAGCTCGCTCCCTACTACGACCAGGCCAGCCGCATGCTCGGCGTCGTGACCAACCCCACCGTCACGCCGTCCGACGAGGTCATGCAGAAGGTCGCGGCCGACATGGGCATCGCCGACACCTACCGCCCGACGCCCGTCGGCGTGTTCTTCGGCGAGCCCGGCCGACGCGCCGCCGACCCGTATTTCGGCGGTGCCGGGCCGGAACGTACCGGCTGCACGGAATGTGGCGCCTGCATGACCGGCTGCCGCGTCGGCGCCAAGAACACCCTCGTCAAGAACTACCTATACCTGGCCGAACAAGCCGGCGCGAAGATCATCCCGCTCACCACCGTCACCGATCTCGGCGAAAACGACGGCATATTCGAACTCAAAACAATCAATACCGGCAAACGCTCGAAAAAGTTCCGTACCACCATCACCGCAACCCAGGTCGTCCTCGCCGCCGGCACCTGGGGCACCCAGAATCTCCTGCACCGCATGCGCGACACCGGCGCCCTGCCCGAACTCTCCCCGCGCCTCGGCGAACTGAGCCGCACCAACTCCGAGGCGATCATCGGTTCCGGTCGCCTGAAGGTGGACCCGGACCGCGACTTCAGCCGTGGCGTCGCGATCACGTCCTCCATCCATCCCAACGAAACCACCAACATCGAACCCGTCCGCTACGGCAAGGGCAGCAACGCGATGGGCCTGCTGCAAACCGTCGCCACCGACGGCGCGTCGACAACACCCCGCTGGCGCCAAGCGATCCGCTTCATGGCGCGCCACCCACTCCTCACCGCGGGCCTGCTCTCGACCTACCGCTGGAGCGAGCGCACCGTGATCCTGCTTGTGATGCAGAGCCTCGACAACTCCATCACCACCTACACCCGCCCCAGCCTGTTCGGCCGCCGCAAGTACACCTCCAAGCAGGGCCACGGCGAACCCAACCCGGCCTTCATCCCAGCCGGGCACCAGGCCAACGAACTGACCGCCAAACACATCGACGGCGTCGCCGGCGGCACCTGGGGCGAACTCGCGAATATCCCACTGACCGCCCATTTCATCGGCGGCTGCGCCATCGGCCTTGACGCCGAACACGGTGTGATCGACGCTTACCACCGCGCGCACAACTACCCGGGTATTTCCATTGTCGACGGCTCCGCGATTTCCGCCAATCTCGGCGTCAATCCGTCCCTCACCATTACCGCACAAGCCGAGCGCGCGTTCGCGTACTGGCCCAACAAGGGCGAACCCGATCCACGCCCCGCCGCCGGCTACCAGCGGATCACGCCGGTAGCACCGGTTCGGCCGACCGTGCCGTCGAGCGCACCGGCCGCGCTACGCCTGCCGATCGTCGGCTGAGTGAATTCTTGGAAACGCGCGTTAATTGTTAATCCGGTAGGTCAATTGTTAACTTGGAATTCGACTTATGCGCACTTGAGCCGGAATGGGAATCGCCGTCATCGTGTATGGCTGGACTCATACGCAACCCCTGATCCGGAGGAATTATGCGCATCCGACGAGGATCGCTCGCGCTCGTCGCGAGCCTGCTCGCCGTCGGCACGGCCACCACTGTGTCCACCGCCGCCCCCGTGCACCCGGCCGCCACGGCGGCCACCGTGCACCGAGTCCTGTTCGACGACACTCTTGCCGAGACTGCGGGCAACGCGGACTGGATCATCAGCACCAGCATGCCGGACCCGACCCAGCAGAACCCCAACCCACAGCAGGAAACCGACTGGACCGGCGCCATCTCGTCGTGGGGCGTCGCGCTGCAGAAGACCGGCCAGTACAAGCTGGACACCCTCCCGCCCGGCAGCAGCATCACCCTCGGCACCAGCAACCCGCTTGACCTGTCGAACTTCGACGAACTCGTCCTGCCCGAGCCAAACATCCTGCTCACCGCGGCCGAGAAGACCGCGATCATGCACTTCGTGCAGAACGGCGGCGGCCTGTTCGTGGTCGTCGACCACAACGGCAGCGACCGCAACAACGACGGTGCCGACTCGGTCGCCGTCACCAACGACCTCATGACCAACAACGGAGTCGACAACAACGACCCGTTCGGCATCTCGGTCGACAAGGTGGACATCAAGAGTGACCACCCGGTGGCGATCAACGCGCCGACCAACCCGGTCCTCAACGGCTCGTTCGGCCCGGTCCACCACTCCCTCATCGCCGACGGCGCCACCTTCACGATCAAACCGGCGGACAACCCGAACGTGGCCGGCCTGCTGTACCTGAGCACGGTGACCCCCGGCAACACCAACGCGACGTTCGTGACCAGCACGTTCGGCAGCGGCCGCGTCGCCATGTGGAACGACAGCTCCGCCATCGACGACGGCACCGGCCAACCGGGCAACAACCTGTTCGTCGGTTGGGCCGACCCGACCGCCGACAACGCGGCACTCGGCCTGAACGCCACCGCATGGCTGGCTCGGGGCAGCGGTTCGAGCGGCGGCGGCGGCGCGGTCACCGTGACCAACCCCGGCAACCAGTCGTCCACCGTCGGCACCGCCGTCAGCCTGCCCATCAGCACGTCCGACACGGCGGGCGGCACGCTCAGCTACTCGGCCACCGGACTGCCGGCCGGCCTGTCGATCAACGCGTCGACCGGCCTGATCGCCGGCACGCCGAGCACAGCCGGCACCAGCTCCGTGACGGTCACCGCGACCGACAGCACCGGCCCGTCCGGCACCACGTCCTTCACCTGGACCGTTTCGACCACCGGTGGCGGCGGTTGCACGGCGGCACAACTGCTGGGCAACCCGGGTTTCGAGACCGGCACGGCAAGCCCGTGGACGGCGTCCCCGAAGGTGATCTTCAGCGGCACCAAGCAGCCGGCCCACAGCGGTTCGTGGGTCGCGTGGATGGACGGTTACGGCACCACCCACACCGACACCCTCTCCCAGCCGGTGACGCTGCCGACCGGTTGTAGCGCGTACAACTTCACGTTCTGGCTGCACATCGACACCGCGGAGACCGGCAGCACGGCCTTCGACAAGCTGACTGTGCAGGTGCTCAACGGTTCCGGCACCGTCCTGTCGACGCTCGCGACGTACTCCAACGTGAACGCGGCTGCCGGGTACGTGCAGAAGTCGTTCAGCCTGGCCGGTTTCGCCGGTCAGACCGTGACCCTGAAGTTCACCGGCACCGAGGACAGCCAGCTGCAGACGTCGTTCGTCGTCGACGACACCGCGGTCAACGTGTCCTGACCCGCCACAACCCACGCCGCCCCTCGCACGTCCTCCAACGTGCGAGCGGCGGTGCGGTAGGGGAGGGTCACACGATGGGGATCAGCAGAAGGTCGTTCCTGATGGCGACAGGTCTGGGCGCGACAGCCGCCCTGACGGCCTGCTCCACCACCGGAACCGGGACGCCGATCGCCACGCCCACCACGTTGCCGGCCACCACCGCAACGACGCCGGCCGCGATCGACTACCAAGCCCTGGCCGGCAAACTGGCCGGACACCTGCTCACCCCGGACACCGCCGGCTACGACCTGGCCCGCCGCTCCTACAACCCCCTGTTCGACAACCGGCGCCCAGCTGCCGTTGCGCTCTGCGCGAAAACCGCCGACGTACAGGCATGCGTCGAAGCGGCCGCCACGACCCACACCCCGATCGCGCCCCGAGGTGGCGGCCACAGCTACGTCGGCTATTCGACGCCCGACAACGCATTGGTCGTCGACCTCACAGGCATGGCAGGCATCGAGGTCGACGGCGACACGGCGACCGTAGGGGCCGGCGCCCGCCTGATCGAC
>DATBCR010000761.1:0-4943 GCA_036270375.1 Pseudonocardiaceae bacterium
CATCATGGCGAGCGCGTCGGTGGCGAGCGTTTCAGCGGTGGCGTGATCTCCGGCGTGGAGTCGTGCACTGGCTAGGGAGATGTCGGCGCGGGCTGCGTTGTACGGGCAGATTTGTCCAATGTGGACAGTATTGAACCTAGGTGTCAGCGAGGTTGATCAGCGCCAAGCCCTCGGCCCGCCGCCGTCCGAGGTCCCGCAGGATTTGGACGACTTCCAGGAAGCAGTCAACGGCGGGGACGGCGTTTAGATCAACCGGCTGGTGTAACCGGCGTCGACCAGCCGGCCGTACGCGGCCTGCACCTCAGCGGGGATGTCCTGATCGATCGCGAAACCCCGCTCAGCGTAGACGGTGATCCGCTGGGTGTCCCCGACCAGCATGTTGATCACACGGTCGACGTCGCCGATGCTGTCGAGGTACGAGTCCAGCGGCAGAGGCCGGGAACCGCACAGCACCTCGACCTCGGGCCACACCTTCCGGCAGGTCGCGTACGCCCGGCGCTGCTGGTAGGGCCGGGAGATCAGCAGCACCGACGTCGGCGTGATCCCGACGTCGGCCAGCACGGCGCGGCTGCAAGTGAGGTTCTGGCTGGTGTTGGTCGCCTCAGTCTCGACGTTGATCGCCTCAGCCGGCACGCCGAGGCTGATCGCATGCTCGCGGTAGTGGACGGCCTCGCCGCGCGGGAACCTCTCGATCGTGGTGGGCGCGTTAGCGCCGGTAAACACGATCCGACCGAACATGCCGCGGTGGTACAGCTCGGCGGTGTAGGTGGCCACACCTAGGTCGTGACTGCCCAGACCGATGCACACGTCGACAGGGCGCGGCTGGTGGTGCATGTCGTGGTAGGCCCACAGGGTCTGCACGTCGCCGCGCAGATCCTGCGGGATGGCCGTGCTGGTCGTCATGGGCATTGACCTTACGGTTCGCGCGGGTCGGTGCTGTGCACGCCCATCCGGTACGCGAGTTCGACCGCGCGCGACGGCGGGCGAGGCAGCCGGATCATCTCCCGCACGAGGTTGCGCGACAGCCGGTGATAACGGACCTGTTCCGGGGCGTCCTGTTCGGCGCGCAGCAGCAGCGCGAGCGCGTCGTCGGCCTTATTCCATCGCACATAGGCACGAGCGGTTTCGATAGCGTGCCGGACGCGGCGTTCGGTCGGCAGGGCGCCGGTATCAATGCGGGGGCCGAGGTCCACGGCGACCTGAACATCGCCGAGTTCCATTGCGGCGGTCACCCGGTGGATCGCGACGTTGGTAGGGCCGAACGCCGTCCACAGGTGGTTGGCATCCCCGCCGAGCCGAGTGGCGGCCTCGTCGGCTTCGGCCAGGAACGCCATCGTGTCGCCGCGGTCCTCCCGGTGGGATGAGGCGACCGTGCCGACCAGGTGCAGCATCCCGTACACCGACAGGTATTCCGGCGAAGCCGTGCCAAGGCCGGGTTGCAGGTAGTCGGCGGCGGCGCGGCACAAGGCGGCGGACTGCTCGAACTCGCCGATGGACAGCAGGGCGTGGGCCACCGACCGGTACAGCGACCCGATCATCAGCGCGCTGCCGCTGATGTTGGCCGCGGCCAGGCCCCTGGTCGCGGAGATCGCGGCCAGGTCGGCCTCGCCCAGTTTGGTCAGAAGCGCGGTGGCCAACTGATGGACGCTGGCGGCCAGTTCGTGCGCGCGCAAGCCGTTGTCACTGCCAACGGCGCTACCGGTGGCGTACTGCTGGCATGCGGCCTGCGCGTCGGTGATCAGTAGGGGCAGGCGCTGGGTGAGCCGCGCGTAGCGGGAGTTCTGGTAGTCGTTCCACTGCTCGGCGATGTCGCGGGCCAGCGCGTCCAATCGGACCGGATCACCGGGGTAGGAGCCGGTGAGGAACTGGCGGTGGTCCATCAGCGCCACCCGCAGCGCGGGAATGGTGCGGCGGCCCGGTTCGTCGAACCAGTCCATCAGCACTGGCTCGCCGATCAGGTCACCGATCGAGATGTCCAAGGCGTACGCCAGCCGACGCAGCACCGACAACCGGTCCAGCGGGAGAACGTCGTGCTCGACCTTCCGCATCCAGTCCTCGGTCCGGCCCACCAAGCCGGCCAGGACCGTTTGGGGCAAGCCTCGCCGTTGCCGGTAGAACGCGACCCGTTCCCCGATCGTCATGCCGTCGGTCATTCCTCGCATGGAGTCACACTCCTATCGCCGGCCGCGACGGCCCCAGAGAAATCCTCCCGGTTCGCCGTTTCGGGCGCACCTAACGTCTGTTGACGAGGCCGTGTGATGCCTGACCTGCACACGGACAGTCGCGTCCGACGCCGACTCACACCGGGGAGCGACCGTGATCGCGATCGCGAAGACGCACGCATCACAGACCACGACGCCGTCATGTGCACCTCCTGGGCCGACGAACCGTCCCGATGCCGGCGAGATTGATCACGCTCCTGCGGTGCTGTCCGTGCCCCGACCGAGCAGCACCGCAGGTCCCCACCACACCGACGTTCCCGTCCAGCGCGGTGCCCTGCGGGTCCTGCTCACCGTCTGCGCCCGGTGGTTGCGGCGCTTGGTAAACCCGCGCTACCTGCCTCTGCCGGAAGAGGTGTCCGATCGTGGCCAGTCCTCGTGACCTCGCCGGCCCCACGACCGGGATCAGCTCATGGTCGCTGACCATGAACCAGGACTTCCGGGCTGGTGGTGGGGCACCAACCCGCCTACCAGTGTCGGCGGCGGCCACGTCCACGTCGTGCACCCCGACCAGCCCAACAGAGGGCTGTGTGGCCTACCCGCCGACGAGTGCTGGGAAGTGCGCCCGCCGCAGCCAGAGTTGCTGTGCCCGGAATGCAGCACGACCGCGATGGACCTCATGTATCCACCGTTCGCCGAATCAGGTCCCACCGGCCGGCACAGCGGAGCGGAAGACGCCCCCGACCAGATCGTCGAGCGCACCATCGTGCTGCCCATCGTCCGGGATGGCGACCCCTGAAGGCGGCCGGCACACGTCGGCCCGCCCACGGTCCACACCCCGGTCACCGGCGGACTGCACGCGCCGACCGGTTTCCCGAGCCACCCGGCCGCGATCGACCACGCCGCGGCGCAGGCGTACCACCACCCCGCTCGGCCCGACTACGCGCTGCTGGAGCGCGTCCTGGACGGCCTGCGCCGCCTGTAACTCCGCCTGTACCTCAATTCCGGAGGTCCAGCTATGAGGCGACCCGATGCGGGCGGCGATCCACGCGACCCGAGCGGTGCGCTTTGGACGGTGGTCGGATTACTGGTCGCCGTGCTGCTCGTGATCACCGCCATCGCGATGTCGGTGCGCGCTGGTCGACTGACCTATCGCTGGAAACCGTCGAGAACACCGCTGGGAGAGTAACCGGGTGAACACACTCCGAAACCATGATGTTGGCTCCGCCGAGAGCACGACCGCATCGGCCGACGCCGGCCGGGCGGCCGACATACGCAACGCGATGGTGGACAAGCTGCTCGCCACCAACATGATCACGTCGCCGCTGGTGGAGCGGGCGTTGCGGACCGTGCCGCGCCACCTGTTCGTCGCCGAGGGCACACCGCTGGACGTCGCCTACAACACCGACGATTCGGTAGCGATCAAACGGGACGCCGACGGCGTGATCATCTCCTCCACGTCCGCGCCGTTCATCCAGGCTCGGATGATCGAGCAGGCCGGGCTCGGTCCCGGCATGTCGGTCGTGGAAATCGGGTCCGGCGGATACAACGCCGCGCTGCTGGCTGAGGTCGTCGGCCCGGACGGGCGAGTGATCAGCGTGGACATCGACCCGGAGGTCACCGACCGGGCCGCTGTCCTGCTGGACGCCGCCGGGTACGGCGGCCGGGTGAGGGTCGTGCAGACCGACGCCGAGAACCCGTTGCCGGGGCTGGACGAGCCGGCCGACGCGATCCTGGTGACGGTCGGCGCGTGGGACCTCGCGCCCGCCTGGTTGCAGCATCTGACCGACCGGGGCGCGATCGTGGTGCCGCTGCGGATGAACGGCGTGACCCGGTCGATCGGTTTCCGCCGCGAGGGCGACCACCTGGTGAGCACGTCGGCGGAGGTGTGCGGGTTCGTCCCGATGCAGGGCGAGGGCGCTCACGACGACCGGATCTTCCTGCTTCCCGACCCGAACGGCCATCACGTCAAGCTGCGCTTCGACGGCGACGTGTCCGGCGACATGAGCCAGCTCGACGGGGTGCTGGCAACCGAGCGCACCGAGGTCTGGTCCGGCGTCACCATCAACCACGGCGTCTCCTTCGCAGACCTGCACCTGTGGTTCGCCGGGTTCCTGCCCGGCTTCTGCAAGCTGGCCGTGGACGAGGGCACGGACCTGGCCGCCGAACGCAAGAGCTGGTTCCCCTTCGGTGTCGTGCGCGGCGGCTCCTTCGCTTACCTCGCCGTCCGCCCCGCCTTGGACGGCGCCGGAGTCGAGTTCGGAGCACGTGCCTACGGCGCGCACGGCCAGACCGCCGCCGAGGTGATGGTCGAGCAGATCCAGGCGTGGGACCACCACACGCGCCGTTCCGATGGCGACGTGGAACCCCTGTTCGCCTACTGGCCGACCGACGCCCAGTGTCCCGAGTTCGGCCAGGACACGGCCGTGCTGGCCAAGACGCACGGCGTGGTCACGATCTCCTGGCCGCAGACGGCGGACGCCGCGCGTGGTCAGGGTGTCCAGCAAACCGACGACAGTGAGGAGTGAACCGATGTCCGCAACGCTGGCCCTCGACCACCCGCAGTCCCCGGACCTCGTGGTCGATGACGCGGAGTTCGAGTTGGACATGCGTGTGGTGGAGTCCACCACACCGCTGGTGATCATGACGTGCGACACGAGCGACGGGTGCGGTGCCACGTGCAGCACCAGCGCGTGCAGCACCGCCTCCAACGACCCGTCCTGATCCAACTGATCCAACGCTGTTTCTGATCCAACGCTGTGTCGTCCAGTGCCGTCGGCGCCC
>DATBCR010000762.1:0-7772 GCA_036270375.1 Pseudonocardiaceae bacterium
AGCCGACGCCCCGGGTGCCGTACGAGCCGACGTAGGACAGGTCCTTGCGCAGCTTCGCCGAGTTGACGCCGGCCGCCACGGACAGCTCCTCGCTGGAGATGGTGCCGACGCCCTGCTCGGACATGCCGGAGAGCACCCGCAGGTACACCGCGAGCCTGGCCACCGCGGCCTCAGGGATGGCCCGCGCCCGCTGCAGCACGTCCGGGCCGCCGCCGGCCGGGCGGCCGTTGGTGCCGACCGCCGGCATCGGCTCGGTGACCGCGTCGGCGGGGCTGTTGGGCACGTTGGGCACGCCGCCACGCCCTCGGCCTCGCTGCACCGCCACGCTGGTTCTCCTTCGCCCGCCAAGGCCGGCCTGCTGTCATCCACCGTCACCCGCCGTCACCGTTGCCGGGCGGTCGGGTCGCGCGTGCACACAGGACTGAAGTGGATGCGCGAACCGGGTACCGCCGACGGCGTGACATGACCACGGTATCCATTTGTGAACGCAGGCACAAAGTCGCCGGTATCGGGGGTAGTGCACGACACAGCGATCCCGTCATGACAACGGGCGAAACGGGTCAAACGGGCGAAATTAGGCCTCAGCTGACCGAGAAGGCAACCGACGGCCAGCCGGTGGCGCCGTCGGGGATGGTGCCGGCCTGGTCCTGGGTCTGCGTGTAGCCGGTCTCGTCGGTGGCGCGGCTCTCCACGGAGTGGTTGCCGGACCGCAGCTGGAACGACGTCCGCCACATCCGCCAGCTGTTCTTGGTGACCTCGGTGGTGAGCTGGGCGTCCTGCCACGGCCCGCCGTCGACCCGGACCTCGACCCGCGCGATGCCCTTGGTCTGCGCCCACGCGATGCCCGCCACCACGACGTTGCCGGCACCCACCCGGGCGAACGACTGCGGCACGTCGATCCGTGACTCGGTCTTGACCGGCGCCTGCTGCGAGTAGCCGCGCGGCACCCAGTAGCCCTGGCGGGCGGAGAACGTGGTCAGCTCCATGTCGGTGACCCACTTGGTCGCCGACACGTAGCCGTACAGGCCCGGCACCACCATCCGGGCCGGGAAGCCGTGCTCGACCGGCAGCGGCTGGCCGTTCATGCCGATCGCGAGCAGCGCGCCCCGGTCGTCGAGCAGGGCGTCCACCGGGGTGCCCGCGGTGTAGCCGTCCACGCTGGTGGACAGGAGCTGGTCCGCGCCCGGTTTGACACCGGCTTCGTTGAGCAGGTCACGCAGCAGCACGCCGATGAACCGGGCGTTGGAGATGTACGGGCCGCCGACCGGGTTGGACACGCAGCACAGGGTCACGATCCGCTCGACGAGCGGGCGGTTGCGGATGTCGGCGAAGCTGAAGTGCAGCTCGCGGTCGACCATGCCGTGGATGCGCAACGACCAGCTCTGCGTGTTGACCTCGGGCACGGTCAGCGCGGTGTCCACGCGGTAGAACGCGGCGGGGTCGGTGAGGTACGTGGGTGTCCCGGAACTGGCGAAGTCGGCGCCGATCGGCACGGTGGCCGGCTCGGCCGGGATCAGCGGGCCGACCGCGGCGCGGGAGGCGTCCACGTTGTTGCTGTTGGCCAAGGTCTGGCCGATGATGCCCGCCACGGCCCCGCCCGCGACCACGCTCGCGGTGCCGATCAGGAACCGCCTGCGGCCGCCATCCCTTGTCTCGTCGTACTTCCCGCCGGTTTGATCGCCGTCGTCGTCCTCGTGTTCGGCGTCCCGGTCGATGATCCACTCCAGGGCCAGCCGGTGCAGCAGCCGGAACACCATGACGCCGGCCACCAGGCTGAGCACCGGGGCGATCACGCCGAGCTGGCCGAGATCCTTGCGGCCGAGCACCGCCGCGACACCGACGATGCCGAGCAGGATCGCGAACACGGTGCCAGGAATGGCGGAACGCCGGGACAGCAGACCGGCGAGGACACCGAACAGCACCAGGACGACACCCATGCCAAGCAGCAGCACCGGCTTGTCGTTGGTGCCGAACTGCGAGATGGCGAACTCTTTGAGCCCGGCCGGCGTCCGGTCGATCGCCGCGTTGCCGACGGCGAGGAACGGGGACGCGTCCGTGCCGACGAAACCAGCCGCCAGCTGCCCGACGGCGAGCGCGGCACCGATACCGAGCACCCCGATCCCGGCGGCCACCGGCCACGGCAGGGTCGAGGCGGTCGTCCGGGTTCGCACTAGGGTTCGCACATCTTCCATTCGACGCCATCGGACTGGCAGCCTGGTCGTGTTGACCTTGATATCAGGCAATCCGTAAGCGATTGGTAATGATCAACGGCCGCGCTACCGGGCCAGCGCCTTCCGGAACCGGTCCTCCTCGACGGTCCAGTAGCCGTGTTCGACGCCGTCGATCAGGATCACCGGCACCCGGTCGCCGTACTCCGCGCGCAGCTCGGTGTCGCCGTCCACGTCCACCGTCGACCACGCCACCGACAGCTCACCGCAGATCCTTGCCACGTCCTGCTCGGCCTTTTCGCAGGCGTGGCAACCGATCCGGCTCATGACAGTCACCTGGTGCGTCATACGAAGAACCTAGCTGGACGCCGTGCTGGACGCCTTGCGCAGGGCGGCGCGGGCGACCTTGCCGGTGACCGAGTGCGGCAGGACGTCGACGAACTCGACCGTGGTCGGCACCTTGAACCGGGCAAGGCGGCCAGCGCAGTGGCTGATCACGTCGGCCTCGGTCAGGCCGGCGCCCGGCCGCTGGATCACCACCACCTTGACGGCCTCGCCGGTCCGGTCGTCCGGCACGCCGACCGCTGCCACCTCGGCCACGCCGCTGAGCTGGTGCAACGCGAGTTCGACCTCGTGCGGGTAGACGTTGAAGCCGTTCACGATGATCAGGTCGTTGGCCCGGTCCACCAGGTGCAGGTCGCCGTCGGTGTCCAGGTAGCCGATGTCGCCGGTGCGGAACCAGCCGTCCGCGTCCGGGCCGTGCGCGCCGTCCGGCCAGTAGCCGCTGAACAGGTTGGGGCCGGCGACCGCGACAAGGCCGGTGCCGCCGGTCTCGTCGTCCAACTCGTCGTCCGGGTCCGGGCCGGGCAGGGGGTCGCCGTCGCTGTCCACCAGGCGCAGCCGGACGCCGGGCAGCGGGCGGCCGACGGAGCCGGCTTTGGCGTAGCCGGAGGCGAGGGTGGACGTGAGGACCGGGCCGGTCTCGGTCAGGCCGTAGCCCTCGAACACCGGCAGGCCCGTGACCCTGCGGATGCTGGCCAGCACGCGCGGCGGCAGCGGGGCGGCGCCGGAGGTGAACAGGCGGACCGTGGACAGCGCGGTGTGCAGGCGTTCGTCCGGCACCGCGGCCAGCGCCGCGTACATCGGTGGCACGCCGACCATGGTGGTCACGCGGTGGGTCTCGATCGCGGACAGTGCCTCCTCGACACCGAACCGGGGCAGCAGCACGGCGGTCGCGCCGGCCGCGGCGACCTGGAGCAGGCCTGGGCCGAGGCCGTAGGCGTGCGACAGCGGCAGGGACAGCAGGACGCGGTCCGTCGCGGTGACCGGGGCCGGGCGGAGCGCGGCGCACTGGGCGAGGTTGGCGAGCAGGGCGCGGTGCGAGAGCAGCACGCCGCGCTGGCGGCCGGAGGTGCCGGACGTGTAGCAGAGCACCGCGATGTCCTCGCCACCACGGCCGGATTCGATGGGATCGGGGGCCGGGCCGCCGGAATTGTCCAGGTCGAGGGCCGGCAGGGTGGTCACGGTGACGCCGTCGACGGGCTCGCCGACCAGCACGCCCGCCTGGCAGTCGGCCATCAGCTCGACGACGCCGGCGGCCGGCACGTCGGTGTTCATCGGCACGAGCACGGCATCCGCGCGCAGCACGGCGAACACGGCGACGCAGTACGGAATGCCGGCCGGCATCCGCACCGCGACCCGGTCACCCGGTCGGACACCGGCCGCGATCAGGCCGGCGGCCTGCCGGTTGGCCTCGGCGTCCACCGCGGCCCACAGCAGGGTCCGGCCGGTCACGGCGTCGACGAGGGCGGCCCGACCGGGGTCGCGGCGGGCGGCGGTGGCGACCAGGTCGGCCAGGTTGCCGGCCGGGTCGATATCGCCGTACGGGAGTTCTGTCGCCCGATCGGGTGATACGCCGGTCATCGTCGACCTCCGAACTGCCAGGGACGGGAGCCCAGTCCACACCAGTCCACGCAGTGTGTCAGCCGCAACTCGCGTCATGCTCAGGGGTGATCGTCGTTGCTCTTTCGGAACGACCGGAAACTACTCACGGGTAGTAAGTGCACGTATGCTGTGGCAGCGTTGGACAGCGTTGCGCACCGGAGGGCGCTGTACCCGGCCAGCCGGCGAGCCGGACAATGCACGTGCAGCACACGGAGCAGGACGCCAACGGGGGCACGGACGGGGAAATTGTGGCCAGCGACACACCCCTTGGGGATCACCTGATGGGTGGTCACACGGGTACCGGGGCCATTCGCCGTGCCGTCGGAGTCAGCACCGTGACGCCAACAGCCGCGTCGATCGCTGATGCCGATGTGGACACCGGTGGCGAGGCGTGGGCGCTGGTCGAGGCGGCCCAGCACGGTGACTCGAGCGCGTTCGGCCGGCTCTACGACCGGTATGTCGACTCGGTGTTCCGGTACGTGCTGTTTCGCGTCGGCGACCGGACGCTGGCCGAGGACGTGACGAGCGAGACGTTCCTGCGGGCGTTCCGGCGGATCGCGTCGATCAGCTACCAGGGCCGGGACGTGGGCGCGTGGTTCGTCACCATCGCCCGCAATCTGGTGCTGGACCACGTGAAATCCAGCCGGTTCCGGCTGGAGGTGTCCACCGCGGACCCGGACGACGGGCAGCGCGTTGACACCGGCCCGGAGCACCAGGTGCTGACCGAGCTGACGCATGTCGAGCTGCTGCGGTGCGTCCGGCTGCTCGGCGACGACCAGCGCGAGTGCATCGTGCTGCGGTTCCTGCAGGGGCTGTCGGTGTCCGAGACGGCGTCCGTGATGGGGCGCAACGAGGGCGCCGTCAAGGCGCTGCAACACCGGGCGGTGCGCCGGTTGGCGCAGCTGCTGCCGGCCGAACTGCGCTGAAACCTCGCTGAAACCTCGCCGCACCCATGGGTGTCACTCGTTCGTGTTGTGGATACGGCAGAGTGAGCGAAGTGACCGTCTGTAGGGCCGTATCCCGGACCGATGCCGCTCGTTGCCCTGTCAACACACGTTGACGGAGCGGGACGGTGAATTCAGGCACGACGCCCTGGTGGCGGCACCGACGACAGCGCGAGCGGTTCGCTCGCGCGGTTGACTCGTCGCCGGAGTCGACCCAGCCGTACGACCCGAAGCTGGCCGGCGAACTGGCCGTGGTCGTCATGCTGCGCCGTACCGCGCCGGCCACCGCACCGGACGCAGACGCCGCGGCCCGGATGCGCGCGAAAGTGTTGGCGGAGTTGGCAATCCCGGCCGTCCGCCGCCCGAGCCCCGTGCCCCGAGCGCCCGCGCCTCGCGCGCCGGCAAGGGGTCGCGTGACCGGCACCCGAGGCCGGGTGGTGATCGCACTCGGCGCCGCGTTCTGTCTCGTGCTGGCACTGTCCGGGATGACGCTGCTGCTGGCCCGCAACGCATTGCCCGGCGACCCGCTGTACGCGGTGCGGCGGACGGTGGAATCGGTGACGCTGGGGCTGACGGGCGGCGACGATTCCAAGGGCCGCAAGCATCTCGAGTTCGCGGCCGACCGGGTCGGCGACATCGAGTCACTGGTCGCCCGATATCCCGACCTCAACAACAGCCCCGTCGGCGACTACCTCACGGCGTTCGCCGACTTCGACTCCGACGCAACGGCCGGCGCCGCCGACCTGACCGGCTACGCCGCCGCCAACGGGCCGGCCGAACTCACCACGCTGCGGGACTGGGCCAACCAGCAGGCAGCCAGGATCAAGCAGTTGGAGCCGGGCCTGCCGGGCGCGGCGCGGGACCGGGCGGGCCAGTCGATCGCGCTGCTCGGCCGGATCACGCAGCGAGCAAACGCGTTGCTGGCCCGCAACTCCTGCTACACCATCACATCGGGCGCGACGGACGGCCTCGGCGTACTGCCCGCCACCGGCCCGTGCGACCAGCGCCCCGGCACCACGCGACAGGGCAGCGGCCAGCCAACCGGCACCGGCGGCACTCGACCCGCACAGGCACCCGGCACACCTGTCAACACCAGCTCGGCCGCGGCGAGCAACCAGCAGGCGACCAAACTCGGCCCGACGCCGACCACGTTCCCCGCGCAGCCGCCTGTCATCCCGGCGCCGATCCTGACCACGCCACTGCTCGCGCCACCGCCGACCACCAACCCGCCGATCACCATCACGCTGCCGCTTCCGTTGCCCGGCCTGAACATCCCAGCCCTGTTACCCGGCCTGCCCACCCTGCATATCGGCCAGTAGCCGAACGCACGCAACCCCTCGCCGTTCCGACCCCTTGCGCGCACTCGAACGTATGTTCGAGTCCGTTCCGTGAGGTGCCGACGCCGCTGTCCGGATTTCGGAACGGTGATTGATCGGCGACATCCCGGACCGCGGCGGCGGATCGTGTTGGTCGCCGCATTAGGCTGGACCGGTGCTTGCGCGAACTACCAGGAGGCGCCGAGGTGCCGCTACGGGCTGATGGCAGGACAGACGATGACCGGGACCGCCGGGCCGAACTGGCCGGTGAGGCGTCCGCGGCCGCTGCTGTCGCCTCGGTCGACGCCGGCCAGGACATACCGCTCGGGGTGCCGACCGATCTGACCGCGGCCGCGTTCTTCGACGTGGACAACACCATGATGGTCGGCGCGTCCATCTTCCACTTCGCGCGTGGGCTGGCCGCGCGCAAGTTCTTCACGACGGCGGATCTGGCCGGGTTCGCGTGGCAGCAGGTGAAGTTCCGGATCGGTGGCCGGGAGTCCAAGGACGGCATCGCGGCCAGCCGGGAGCAGGCGCTGTCGTTCGTGGCCGGGCGCAGTGTGGCGGAGATCGTCGCGCTCGGCGAGGAGATCTACGACGAGCTGATGGCGGACAAGATCTGGGCCGGCACCCGCGCCCTCGCCCAGATGCACATCGACGCCGGGCAACGGGTGTGGCTGGTCACCGCGACACCGGTGGAGCTGGCCCAGATCATCGCCCGGCGCCTGCACCTGACCGGCGCGCTGGGCACGGTCGCGGAGAGCGTGGACGGGATCTACACCGGCCGGCTGGTCGGCGAGATGCTGCACGGCAAGGCCAAGGCGCACGCGGTACGGGCGCTGGCCGCCCGCGAAGGCCTCGACCTGCGGCGGTGCAGCGCCTACTCGGACTCGGCCAACGACGTGCCGATGCTGTCCGTCGTCGGCACGGCGGTCGCGGTCAACCCGGACCAGGGTCTGCGCGAGACGGCCCGCAAGCGTGGCTGGGAGATCCGCGACTTCCGCACCGGCCGCAAAGCCGCCCGGATCGGCGTGCCGTCGGTACTCGGCGCGGGCGCGGTCGCCGGCGCGGTGGCCGCCGGTCTGGCCTACCGACGCCGGGACCGCTGACCGTCACACCAGCCCGGCTCAGCGACTGAGATCGCGCCGAGACCTGCTGAAACCGAACGCGCTCCAACACACGAGCCCATCCACGCGGGCGCGCTTGAGGCATTGTGTCGGCGCGTCTCACGGATAATGAGACCAATATCCATGAGACAGCCGACGCACACATCCACCCGCCGCGACCCGCGTTCGACCGACACCACCGCGACCCGCGTTCGACCGACACCACCGCGACCCGCGTTCGACCGACACCACCGCGACCCGCGTTCGACCGACACCACCGCGACCCGCGTTCGA
>DATBCR010000763.1:0-21729 GCA_036270375.1 Pseudonocardiaceae bacterium
GGGCCAGCCGTCGGTTGCGCAGCATCCCGGCCACGTGGAGGTCTTCCACCACGATCGTGCCGTGCGTGGACGCCAGGCGGGTGGTGAGTTTGTGCAGGCCGTCGCGGCGGGCGTGGGCCACGGCGGTGTGCAGGCGAGTGATGCGGGACTTGGTCTTGCGCCACCGGCTCGACGGCGCGCGTCGGGTGCGTTTGTCGGGGCCGACTCGGCGAGCGGCCTGGCGTTGCAGCCGCCGCAACTCCCGCAGCGCGACCTCCAGGTGTTTCGGGTTGGGCACAGTCTCGCCGGTGGACAGCACCGCCAGGGATGTGATGCCCAGATCCACACCCACGACAGAAGCGGGCCGCGATGGCGCGGGGTCGGTTCGGATGATCTCGACGGAGAACGAGCACAACCAGCGTCCGCCCCGGTGCGTCACGGTGGCGGAGCGGATGCGAGCGGTGCCGCGCTCGACGTGCCGGGCAAGTTTGCGGGTGGACTCGTGGGTGCGGACCACACCGATGCGGGGTAGCTTCACGTGCCGGCGATCGGTGTCGGTCAACCCGAACGCGCCGGTGGTGAACCGGCACGACAACGCCCGCCGTTTGCCCTTGAATCTCGGGAACCGCACCTTCGGTCCCCTGCGTTTGCCTGCCGTGGAGTCCTTCCAGTTGCCCAGCGCGGTAGCCAGATTGGCCAGCCCCGAGGAATAGGCCTCCTTCGAGTTCCCAGCCCACCACGGCGCGACCGCCTCCTTGGCCTGATTCCACAGCGTGCGCAGGCCGTAAGCCGACCACGTCAACGATGGCGTCAGTTCCGCATCACCGACGCCGTAGGAGCGCTCAGCCCGGCGCTGGTGCAGGTTGGCCAGGATCAGCGCCAGTCCCCAGTTGTAGGCATAACGTTGCGCGCCGCAGTGCGACCGTAGCAGGAGATCCTGCTGCGGTGACGGGTCCAGCGCGAACCGATAGGCCTGTACCACCATGGTCATCGTCGCCGAGGGTAGCCATGACCACCGACAAACCCGACAACTGTCCAAACTGGCGTGTTCAAGCACGTTTGACACGGGACATCGAACAGTTCACAACCCGTCCGATCGGGCCATGACCGCCGCTCAGGTCGGGGCAGGCTCGTCATGCAGCGCGCCGTGGCGCTGGCCGCGTCAGCGGCATCGCAACCGGACCCTGGATCAAAGAGTCCTTCGGCACGGGGTGCCCCTGGGCGAATGCCTTGTGCTCGTGCACCCAGGAGCACACCTGCACCGGCCGTTGACCGGTGGTCAGGTATTCCACTGCCGCGTCAACAACGGTCGTACGAGGCAGTTCGGCGCCCGGCGGCAGCTCGAAGTCAGCGGAGCCGATGTCGTAGACGACGTCGTCGGCGTTGTCGCCGCCCAGCGCGATAAGCGATCCGCTCTGTGCGGGGTCACTCCACCACAACACGCCGCGTTCGTTGTACACGCCGACCATCAGGGACGGCTGGCCATGTGTAACCGGAAGCGCCCGAAGCTGATAGGCGACCGGGTACTCGGCGCTGCCCTGTTCCAGGACGGTACGGAGGGTTGTTTCATCATGTACGGCCTGCGCGATTGCGTGGTTCGACCCACCTACGCTCAGAGCCATGTCGGACCGCCTTCGACAAACCTGTTCGAATGTGGACCGTCCACAAAAGACGGTGATTATGTCAGATGGCCTTCACAAGCAACATCAACCGGCGCTGGCTGCCATGCGTTCGCGGCGGTCGGCCTCGGTCAGGGCGTCCAGTACGGCGTCCAGGTCGCCGTCGAGGACCTGGTCGAGGTTGTACGCCTTGTAGTTCACCCGGTGGTCGGCGATTCGGTTCTCCGAGTAGTTGTACGTGCGGATGCGTTCCGAGCGGTCCACCGTGCGGACCTGGCTGCGGCGGGCGGCCGACGCCTGCGCCGCGGCCTGTTCTTCCGCCAGGGCAAGCAAACGGGCGCGCAGCACATGCATCGCGCGGGTCTTGTTCTGCAGTTGGCTGCGTTCGTTCTGACACGAAACGACGATCCCGGTCGGCAGGTGCGTGATGCGGACCGCCGAGTCCGTCGTGTTCACGCTCTGGCCGCCGTGGCCGGAGGACCGGAACACGTCCACCCGCAGGTCTTTCTCGTCGACGTCGACCTCGACGTCCTCCGGTTCCGGGTACACCAGGACGCCGGCCGCCGACGTGTGCACGCGGCCCTGCGACTCGGTCACCGGCACCCGCTGCACGCGATGCACGCCGGCCTCGAACTTCAGCCGTGCCCACACGCCGTCCGGGCCTGCGCCGCGTCCCTTCACGGCGACCGTCACGTCCTTGAAACCGCCCAACTCCGAGTCGGTGCCGTCCAACACCTCCGTGCGCCAACCGCGCCGTTCCGCGTAGCGCAGGTACATCCGTAGCAGGTCGCCGGCGAACAGGGCGCTCTCCTCGCCGCCCTCGCCGGACTTCACCTCGAGCACCACGTCGGAGCCGTCGTGCGGGTCGCGTGGCACCAGCAGTTCCGTCAGGCGGGCCTCAAGGACCGGCAGGCGCTGCGCCAGTTCCTCCGCCTCGACGGCGAAACCCTCGTCCTCGGCGGCCAGTTCCCGTGCCGCCGCCAGGTCGTCCGTGGCGCTGTCTACCTCACGGATGGCCCGCACGACCGGACCAAGCTCGGCGAACCGGCGGGACAGCGTGCGCGCCAGCACCCGGTCGCCGTGCACCGCCGGGTCGGCCAGCCGCCGTTCCAGGTCGGCGTGCTCGGCCACCAGCGCGCCAAGCACCTCGGGCACCGGCTTCGTCACGATCGTCTCCTCACAGACATGCCAACGGCGCCCGTGGGCACCTTGGGTGCTCCAGCGGGCGCCGTCGGACAGGTCACTTCTTGCGCTTGCCGTAGCGCGCCTCGAAGCGCGCGACCCGGCCACCGGTGTCCAGAATCTTCTGCTTGCCGGTGTAGAACGGGTGGCAGTTGGAGCACACTTCGACGTGGATCGAGCCGCTGGTCTTGGTGCTGTGGGTGGTGAACGCGTTGCCACAGCTACAAACCACGTCGGTGCTCACGTACTGCGGGTGGATGCCGGTACGCATTGTCGTCGTCCTTTCATCGTGGCCGCCGGGTCCCCATGGAGCGTGACGCCATCGAGCTGGGGTGAACCGGAGCCGGATTCGACCTGTCAGTCTGCCAGAAGCACTGACGAGCACGTCAACGCGCCCGGCTACCGGCTTGTTCCCGCCGGAAACCGGGCGCGCCGCGAGCTAGTCGTCGCCGCCGCCAGGGGTGGTCTTGGCGACCTGCATCAGGAACTCGATGTTGGTCCGGCTCTTGCGGAGCTGGACCAGCAGCAGGTCGATGGCCTGCTGGGTGTCCAGTGCGTGCAGCACCCTGCGCAGCTTGTGCGTCACGGCCAGCTCGTCCGGCGGGAGCAGCAGCTCCTCCTTACGAGTACTGGACTGGTCGACGTCGACGGCCGGGAACACCCGCTTGTCGGCGATCTTGCGGTCAAGCTTCAGCTCGGCGTTGCCGGTGCCCTTGAACTCCTCGAAGATCACCGTGTCACCCGTCGACCCGGTCTCCACCAGCGCGGTGGCGAAGATGGTCAGCGAGCCGCCGTCCTCGATGTTGCGGGCCGCGCCGAGGAACCGCTTCGGCGGGAACAGCGCGGTCGAGTCGACACCACCGGACAGAATGCGACCCGACGCCGGCGCGGCCAGGTTGTACGCCCGGCCCAACCGGGTGATCGAGTCGAGCAGCACGACGACGTCGTGGCCCATCTCGACCAGGCGCTTCGCCCGTTCGATGGACAGTTCGGCCACACTCGTGTGGTCGCCCGGCGGGCGGTCGAACGTGGAGGCGATGACCTCGCCCCGCACCGACCGCTGCATGTCGGTGACCTCCTCCGGCCGCTCGTCCACCAGCACCACCATCAGGTGGCATTCCGGGTTGTTGGTGGTGATGGCGTTGGCGATGGACTGCAGCACCATCGTCTTGCCGGCCTTCGGCGGCGAGACGATCAGTGCGCGCTGTCCCTTGCCGACCGGCATCACCAGGTCGATCACCCGGGTGGTGAGGATGTGCGGTTCGGTCTCGAGGCGCAGCCGCTCGTTCGGGTACAGCGGCGTGAGCTTGGTGAACTCGGGACGGTCCTTGACCTGGTCTGGATCGAGGCCGTTGATCTTGTCGACGCGCACCAGCGGGTTGAACTTCTGCCGCTGCTGCTCGCCGTCCCTCGGCTGGCGGACGACGCCGGTGATCGCGTCACCTCGGCGCAGGCCGTACCGGCGGACCAGCGACAGCGAGACGTACACGTCGTTCGGGCCGGCGAGGTAGCCGCTCGTCCGGACGAACGCGTAGTTGTCCAGCACGTCGAGGATGCCGCCGACGGGCAGCAGCACGTCGTCCTCGCGGATCTCAGTGTCGCCACCGCCGCCACCCATTCGGGGGCCGCTGCTCTCGCGCGTGTCGCCGCCCTCGCCCCGACCCCGGCCGCGCCTGCGGTCCCGGAACCGGCGGCCACGGCGGCCACCGCGGTCATCATCGTCGTCCGGGCCGTTGTTGCTCGGCCGGTTGCCCGGCCGGTCACCCTGACCACGCTCGCCCTGCGGGCGGTCGTTGCGGCTGCCGGTGCGGTCCGGCGACGTCCGGTCCCGCTCGGGGGCCGACACGGTGCCCTGGTCACGGCCCTGGTCGCGGCGGTCGCCCTGGGCCTGGGCGTCGTCACGAGCGGGCTGGTTGTCCTCGGTGTGCTGGGCGCTGTCGCGCTGGCCTTCGCGCTGGCCGCCGTCCGGGCTGCCGGCCGGGCGGGACGCGGTGCGCCGACGACGGTTGCGGGAGAAGCCGCCGTCGTCACCGTCCCTCGTGCCGCCGTCGCGGGTGTCACGTGTCTCGTGCTCGTCGCGGGACCGCGTGTCCCTGGCCTGTGTCCGGGCGGCCGGCTCGACGGCCGGCGGCGCGGACGCCGTCGCGACGGGAAGTTCGGTTTGGCCACCCTTCGCCGGGGCGGATCGCCCGTTGGCCCTGGTCGAGCCACTGGCCTGCCGCTCCTTGATGGCGGCGATGAGGTCCCCCTTGCGCATGCCGGCCGTGCCCGAGAGGCCTAGTTGTCCGGCGAGTTCACGCAGCTCGGCGAGCACCATGCCGGAGAGGCCGGCTCGCTTGCGCGGCGCGGTGCCGTTGGCCGAGGCACCGCCTTGGGAATCAGACTCAGAGGATGCGGCAGTTGAGACGGCCTTGGCCGAATCGCTGCTCAGCAGATCGGTGTTGCTCACACATGTCCTTCCTGACCGGTCCACGCCTCCTACGTGGACCAGCGGACTTGCCGGCCGACGGAACGCGGACCGACAGACGCCCAGTGCGGGCGGGCCTGATCGACGTCGTAAAAACCTAGAGACGAAAAGGACCGCCGACAATGAACTGCTCGGTCACCACGGCCATCGGGTACCCGCCAAGCTGACCTCCGCCGCGAGACGAGGTCACCTTTCAGCAGGAGTGCGACCCAGGCCTAGCACCTACCCACTACTACGAACCTGGGAGTTGCACCGGCGTCCGTGCGCGCGGTGACTGATCTGCCCCGAGCGTAGACGCCGCTGTCGCCGTGTGCAACAACGGGGCCGGCGTGCCGCGTGTCGAACAACCAGCTCGACCTCCCGTTTGTTCCGTCTCGTGCGGTCGGGGTGCGTCGCGGACCGGTCAGTCGAGTGTCTCAACTTGGACACCGACCCGGTCAATGTCCAGTGGTAGCAAGGAAAACCCGCTCAGAGCGGCAAGGTCCAGACCGGTCGGCAGCCGGCCGTCACCTGTGAACGCGAGCACCGTCGGCCCCGCGCCGGACACCATCGCCGGCACACCGGCGGCACGGAGGGTGTCCACCAGTCGGACGGTGGCCGGCCAGGCCGGCGCGCGGTAGCCCTGGTGCAGCCGGTCTTCGGTGGCGGCCATCAGCAGCGCGGGGGCCGAGGTGAGGGCGTGCACGGCGAGTGCCGCCCGACCGGCGGCGAACGCGGCGTCGGAGTGCGGGACGGTGGCCGGCAGCAGGCCACGAGTGGTCTTGGTCACGGACTCCTCGGCCGGCACCAGCAGAACCGGGCGCAGGTCCGGATGCGGTTCCAGCCGGACCGCCCGGTACGCCGAGCCGTCCTGCCATGCGATGACCAGGCCGCCGTAGAGGCTGGCGGCGGCGTTGTCGGCGTGGCCCTCCAGTTCGGCGGCGACCTGCAGGGCGTCGTCGTCGATCGGGTGGCCGGCCAGCGCGAATCCGGCCGCCACCCCGGCCACCACGGCGGCCGCGGACGAGCCGAGGCCTCGGGCGTGCGGGACGGCGTTGTCGCAGCTCAGAGCCAGGCCACGGGGGTGGAAACCGAGGCGTTCGCAGGCCGCGCGCAGTGCGCACACCACCAGGTGCGAGTCGTCGGTCGGCACGGTGTCCGCGCCCTGGCCGGTGGCCACGACGGTGAGGCCGCGGTCGGCCAGCCGGACCTCGACGGTGTCGTAGAGCCCGAGGGCCAGGCCGAGCGCGTCGAACCCGGACCCGAGATTGGCGGTGGACGCCGGTACCCGAACCCGAATGGCTTTCACGACAAATCCAGCGCCGTGGCCACGGCCTGCGGGTCCACCCGGAGCGGTTCGATCTCCAGCAGGCCGTCCAGTGCGGTGGCCGGGTCCTTCAAGCCGTGGCCGGTCACCGTGCACACGACGAGCGAGCCCGCCGGCAGACGGCCGTCGGCGGCGGTGATCAGCAGCCCGGCCACGCTGGCCGCGGACGCCGGTTCGACGAACACGCCCTCCTGGCTGGCCAACAGCTTGTAGGCGCGCAGGATCTGCTCATCGGTCGCCGCATCGAAGAAGCCGCCGGACTTGATCGCCGCGTCCACCGCGCCCTGCCATGAGGCCGGGTTGCCGACCCGGATCGCCGTGGCAATCGTTTCCGGCTCGCGGATCGGCTTGCCGGACACCAGCGGGGCAGCCCCGGCCGCTTGGATGCCGAACATCTGGGGCGTGGCGGAGATCACTCCGTCGGCGGCGTACTCCCGATAGCCCTTCCAGTAGGCGGTGATGTTGCCGGCGTTGCCGACCGGCAGCACGTGCACGTCCGGCGCGCGGCCGAGCACGTCGCACACCTCGAACGCGGCCGTCTTCTGGCCTTCGATTCGTACCGGATTGACCGAGTTCACCAACGTGATCGGGTACTGCGCCGAGGTTTTGCGGGCCAGTTCGAGGCAGTCGTCGAAGTTGCCGTCCACCTGGAGGATGCGGGCGCCGTACGCTACCGCTTGCGCCAGCTTGCCGAGCGCGATCTTGCCGCTGGGAATCAGCACGGCGCAGGTGATCCCGGCACGAGCGGCATACGCGGCGGCGGACGCGGACGTGTTGCCGGTGGACGCGCAGATCACCGCCTTCGAACCGGTGGCCAGCGCGTGCGTCATAGCCACCGTCATGCCGCGGTCCTTGAACGATCCGGTCGGGTTGACGCCCTCGACCTTCAGCAGCACCCGGCAGCCGGTCAGCTCGGACAGCCGGGGCGCGTCGATCAGCGGCGTGCCACCCTCGTGCAGGGTGACCACCGTCGCCCCCTCCGGCAGCGCGATCCGATCCGAATAAGCCCGGATCACGCCCGGCCAGGCGGTATTACTCACGTCGACTCACCCTCCACACGCATGACGCTGACCACTTCCCGCACCACAGGCAGGCCGGCGACCTTGTCGACCGTGGAGCGCAGTGCCGCGTCCGGTGCGGCGTGGGTGACGATGACCAGGCTGGCGTCGACGCTGCGACCCTCCTGGCGGACCGCGGCGATGCTCACGTCGTGCTCGGCGAACACGGCCGCGACCTGCGCCAGCACACCGGCGCGGTCGGCGACGTCAAGGCTGATGTGGTATCGGGTCGGGGTCTGGTCCATCGGCCGCACCGGCAGCGCCGCGTACGCGGACTCGCGTGGGCCGCGGCCGCCTGCGATCTTGTTGCGTGCCACCGCGACCAGGTCGCCGAGCACCGCGCTCGCGGTCGGCGCGCCGCCGGCACCCTGGCCGTAGAACATCAACTGCCCGGCCGCGTCCGCCTCGACGAACACGGCGTTGAACGCGCCGCCGACGCCGGCCAGCGGATGCGAGCGGGGAATCATCGCTGGGTGCACGCGCACGGTGACCCATTCGGAACCGTCCGGTTCGGTCACGCGTTCGCACAGCGCGAGCAGTTTCACCGTGCGGCCAAGGATCTTGGCCGCCGCGATGTCCGCCGCGCTGACCGACGCGATGCCCTCGCGGTGCACGTCCGCCGCGGTCACCCTGGTGTGAAAGGCAAGCGAAGCAAGGATGGCGGCCTTGGACGCCGCGTCGAAGCCGTCCACGTCCGCGGTCGGATCGGCCTCCGCGTAGCCGAGCCGGCTCGCCTCGTCAAGCGTCTCGCCGTAGCCGGCGCCCGTTGAGTCCATTGCGGACAGAATGAAGTTGGTGGTGCCGTTGACGATGCCGGTCACCCGGGTGATCCGGTCGCCGGCGAGGGATTCGCGCAGCGGGCGCAGCAGCGGGATCGCGCCGGCGACGGCGGCCTCGAAGTACAGGTCCGCGCCGCTGGCGTCGGCCGCCGCGAACAGCTCCGCGCCGTACTCCGCCAGCAGCGCCTTGTTCGCGGTGACAACGGACTTGCCGGCACGCAGCGCCGCAAGTAGCAGGGTGCGGGCCGGCTCGATCCCGCCGATCACCTCGACCACCACATCCACGTCCCCGGCCACCAGCGCGGCGCTGTCCGTGGTGAGCAGATGTTCGGGTACCTGGGGGTGTTTGTTGGGGCGGCGGACCGCGATCCCGGTCACCTCGACCGGCGCGCCGACCCGGGCGGCCAGGTCCGGCGCCTGGTCGCGCAGCAGCCGGGCCACCTCGGTGCCGACCGTGCCGCAACCGAGCAGCGCGACCTTCACGGCTTTGTCCACCATGTACTGATCGAGGATCACCGGGCCTCCAGCCGGAACAGGTCCTGGTCGGTCTCCCTGCGCAGCAGCACCCGCGCCTCGCCGTCGCGCACGGCGACCACGGCGGGGCGGGGCAGCCGGTTGTAGCCGTTGGCCATGGCGTAGCAGTAGGCGCCGGTCGCGGCCACCGCGATCAGGTCACCAGGTGCGAGGTCGCCGGGCAACCAGCAGTCCCGGACCACCACATCGCCGCTCTCGCAGTGCTTTCCGACCACCCGGCACAGTGTCGCGTCGGTGTCCGGGTCGACCGGCCGGGACACAAGGCGGCAGTCGTACAGCGCGTCATACAGGGCGGTGCGGATGTTGTCGCTCATCCCGCCGTCGACGCTCACGTAGCGCCGGACGGTGCCGTGGCCGAGCTGGACGTCCTTGATGGTGCCGACCTCGTACAGGGTCACCGTGCCCGGCCCGGCGATGGCCCGGCCCGGCTCGACGACCACCCTCGGTATCGCGAGCCCGGCCCCGCCCGCCTCACGCGCCACGATCGCGAGCAGCTGCGCGGCCAGACTCTGCACCGGGGGCGGGTCGTCGTCGGTGGTGTAGGCGATGCCGAGGCCGCCACCGAGGTCGACCGTGCCGATCGAGTCCACAATGGTCTGCCCGTGCTCGTCGCGCATACTGCACAGCAGGCCGATCACCCGGTGCGCCGCGATCTCGAAGCCGTCCGGATCGTAGATCTGTGAGCCGATGTGGCTGTGCACGCCGACCAACCGCAGGCCCTCGCACTTGAGCACGCGGCGGGCCGCCTCGGCCGCGTCGCCGGACGCGATGGAGAAGCCGAACTTCTGGTCCTCGTGCGCCGTCGCGATGAACTCGTGCGTGTGCGCCTCGACGCCGACCGTGGCCCGGATCATCACCGGCTGGCGCACGCCCAGCTCCCGGGTCAGCGCGTCCAGCCGGGCGATCTCGTAGAACGAGTCCAGCACGATAACGCCGACCCCGGCACGGACCGCGACCGCCAGCTCGGCCGGCGACTTGTTGTTGCCGTGGAACGTGATCCGCTCGACCGGGAAGTCCGCGCGCAACGCGATCGCCAGTTCACCGCTGCTGCACACGTCGAGGCCGAGCCCTTCGGCGGCGACCCAACGCGCGATCTCCACGGACAGGAACGCCTTGGACGCGTAGTGCACGAGGGCCGGGTCGCCGAACGCGGCGGCGTACGCGGCGCACCGGGCACGGAAGTCGGCCTCGTCCATCACGAACAGCGGAGTGCCGTAGCGCTCGGCGAGATCGCGGACGTCCACGCCGGCCAGCCGCACGACACCGTCCGTCCCCCGGGTCGCGTTGGCCGGCCACACGTCCGCCGGCAGCGTGCAGAGTTCGTCCGCTGTGGACGGTCGCGGACCAGCGGTGTTGTTGGGCAGCAACACATCCGCGTGGCGTGGCCCCGCCGGGTGTGCGCGCATCACATACGCTCCGGCGCGCTGACACCGAGCAGGCCGAGACCGTTGGCCAGCACTTGGCGGGTGGCGGCGGCGAGCGTCAGCCGGGCGCGGTGCACCGGCGTGACGTCCTCGTCGCCCCTCGGCAGGATCCGGGAGGTCTCGTAGAACCGGTGGAACGTGCCGGCCAGTTCCTCGAGGTAGCGGGCGACGCGGTGCGGTTCGCGCAGTTCGGCGGCCGCGTGCAGCACGCGGGGGAACTCGCCGAGCGCCCGGATCAGGTCGCCCTCGCCGTCCGCGGTGAGCAGTGTCAGGTCGGTCTCGGCGGTCAGTCCGATGTCCAGTTCGGCCGCGCCGCGCAGGATGGCGGACATCCTGGCGTGCGCGTACTGCACGTAGAAGACCGGATTCTCGTTGGTGCGCCGGTTCAACAGGTCCAGGTCGATGTCCAGCGTCGAGTTCACGGACGACCGGATCATCGCGTACCGGCCGGCGTCCACGCCGACCGCGTCGACGAGGTCCTCGATGGTGATCACGTTGCCGGCGCGTTTGCTCATTCGGACCGGTTTGCCGTCCGCGATCAGGTTGACCATCTGGCCGATCAGCACCTCGACCGTGTCCGGGTCGTCGCCGAGCGCGGCCGCGGCGGCCTTCAGCCGGGCGACATAGCCGTGGTGGTCCGCGCCGAGCATGTAGATGCACAGGTCGAAACCGCGCGCCCGCTTGTCCTCGAAATACGCGATGTCGCCCGCGATGTAGGCCGGTGTGCCGTTGCTGCGGATGACCGGGCGGTCCTTGTCGTCGCCGTAGTCGGACGACCGCAGCCACCACGCGCCGTCCTTCAGGTAGAGGTGGCCGGATTCCTTCAGTTGCGCGACCACCCGGTCCACCGCGCCGGACTCGTGCAGCGAGTTCTCGTGCGTGTACGTGTCGAAGTCGGTGCCGAAGTCGTGCATGCTCTGCTTGATCTGGTCGAACATCATGCCGACGCCGATCCGCCGGAATGTCTCGGCGCGCTCGTCGTCCGGCAGCGACAGCGCGCCGGGTTCGATGCGCAGCACGTCCGCCGCGATGTCCGCGATGTAGGCACCCGAGTAGCCGTCCTCCGGCGCCGGTTCGCCCTTCGCGACCGCGATCATCGACCTGACGAAACGGTCGATCTGCGCGCCCGCGTCGTTGAAGTAGTACTCGCGGGTGACCGCGCCGCCCTGTGCGGTGAGGATCCGGCCGAGCGCGTCGCCGACCGCGGCCCACCGGGTGCCGCCGATGTGCAGCGGGCCGGTCGGGTTGGCGGACACGAACTCCAGGTTGATCGTGCGGCCGGCGAGCAGGTCACCGTCGCCGTAGCGCTCCCCCGACGCGATCACGTCCCGCACGATGCCGGCCTGCGCGTCGGCGGCGAGGCGGAGGTTCACGAAGCCGGGGCCCGCGATGTCGGCGGAGTCGATGGCGTCGCTGTCGGCGAGGCCCTCGGCCAGCCAGCCGGCGAGCTCCCTCGGGGCCAGGCCGAGTTGCTTGCCAATCTGCAGGGCGAGGTTGGTGGCGTAGTCGCCGTGTTCGGGGTTGCGGGGCCGTTCCACGGTCACCGATCCCGGCACGACGGAGGTGTCCAGTCCTCGGTCGGACAGGATGTCGAGCGCGGTGGAACGAACCAGTTCGGCGAGCGCGGCGGGAGTCACCTTCGAAAGTCTAGAAGGGCCACTGTGCGCTACGACATGGGATATCCGGCACGTGCGAGCGTGGTGCCTGCCGTGGCCGGCATACCGTGGCGGCGCAACGGATGCCGGGTGCGGCACGGTCGGTTCCGTCCGGTTTCGTTCCAGCATGTGGACAGTGGGCCGGTTCGGGTTGCGGTGGTGGCGCACAGGGCAGGCGTTGTTGCGGGCGCGGTGCCTGCCCCGTGCGTTGGGCGACAGGTTTCCTGTCCCCCTCCTTCTCCGACTCCCCGTAGAACTGGAGGGCACAACCCCTTTCACCAGGAGGTGATGTAACGCTAAGCCACATTCGCAGCCTTGCGACTAGTCCGTTAGAGTGAATACCAGTCGATAGTCGGCCACAATCGCCCAAAACGGTAACCGTGCGTGTTCGGCCTGCGCGACCGCTCGATCACCGTCGGGCACGAACCAGTCCACCGAGCCGCCGGACCAGCCCCGGCGAGAGCCGCGCACCGGCGGCGGCGATGTGTGCTTCCGGCGTGACCGGCACGATCGCGCGATTGGTCGCGACGGCGCGCAGGACGGCCTTGGCGACCTTGTCCGGGCCGTAGTGCCGGCGGCGGTAGATGGCGTCGGTGGCCTGGCGGCTGCGTAGTTCGGTCGCCTCGTCCTGGCCGGCGAAGCGCGTCGTGTTGACGATGTTGGTCGCGATCATGCCCGGGCAGATCGCGCTCACGCCGATGCCGTGCGGGGCCAGCTCGGTCCGCAGGCTCTGCGCGAGCGAGAGGACGGCGGCCTTGGTGGTGGCGTAGGCGGTGAGTTCGGGCCACGGGCAGTAGGCGGCCATCGACGCGGTGACGACGATGTGGCCGCCCTGACCGCGGTCGACCAGCATCGGGGCGAAGGCGCGCAGGGTGTGCACGACGCCCCAGAGGTTGACGTCCACGACGCGGCGCCAGTCGTCCTCGTCGGTGTCAAGGAAGCCGCCGGCCACACCGATGCCGGCGTTGGCCATCACGATGTACGGCACGCCGTGCTCGGCGCGGACCTGGTCGGCGAGCTTGTTCATCGCGGCCGTGTCGGCGACGTCCACGGTGTAGGGATGGGCGTCGACGCCGTGTTCCCGGGCCCGGTGCGCGGTGGCCGCGGCACCCGTCTCGTCGATGTCCACGGCCAGCACATCGGCCCCGGCGGCGGCGAACGCCAGCGCGGTGGACCGCCCGATGCCACTGCCCGCGCCGGTGACCAACACGAGCCGCCCGGCGAACGGCGCCGGCTCGGCGGTGATGCGGGCACGACGCAGTTCCCGGCCGGCCGGTGCGCCCGCCAGGTGGTCGATGAACTCGGTGACCCGCTCGGCGATCGCGGCCGGGTGCGTGCAAGGTGCCCAGTGCGCGTAGGGAAGGGAACGGCGCCAGAGCCCGACACACCACGGTTCGGCGGCCGCGAGGAGTTCAGGAAGGACGAAGATGTCCTTGCTGAGGGCCAGTTGTTGGACGGGCACGGAGGTCCGGCGGTCCGGCCG
This sequence comes from Pseudonocardiaceae bacterium, assembly GCA_036270375.1. Classification (GTDB taxonomy): domain Bacteria; phylum Actinomycetota; class Actinomycetes; order Mycobacteriales; family Pseudonocardiaceae; genus DATEPR01. The sequence goes on from DATBCR010000763.1 coordinate 13,487, forward strand.
CCCTGCGCGCGAGACGAGCATGTTGGCCCGGTACAGCTCGATGCCGTTGATCGCGTCACGCTTCTCGGCCCCGAACCGCGCCCGGAGAAACGGCAGGCGCCAGGCGATCTCGGGGAGTTTCGGAAGCTGGAAGAACCCGATGTACCAGGAGTGCAGAAGCTGGCGAAGCACCGGCCACAGCCGGAGGCGGGTGACCTTGCGGCGCATCCAGGCGTCGACGTGGTCGAGACAGGGCCCGGAGATCGAGGTGTAGGACGCGAACAGCGGGGCGTAGTCCGGTTCGGTCACCGCCTGCCAGGCCTCCACGGAGCCCCAATCATGCCCGACAAGGTGAACAGGTCTACCCGGACTGGTGAGTTCGGCCACCACGGCGATGTCCGCGGCAAGCCGATCAACGCGATACCCGTCCCGACCCGGCGGGGCGGCCGACCCACCGGTACCACGGACGTCGAAGCGAACCACGTGGAAACGGTCCGCGAGCAGGTCGGCCATGCCGTCCCAGACGGTGGAGTTGTCCGGGTAGCCGTGCACCAGCAGCACGGTCGGCCGGTCGGGGTCCCCCTGCTCCTTGACAAGCAGCCGCAACCCGTCAGACAAGGCGGAACTGGTGCGTACCGTATTCATACCGAACCACGGTAGGCTGTACGGGCCAGTCGCGCGAGTGCGCTATGCTCCGTGCTGCCACAAGGCAATGCCAGCAATGGGCCCCTGTAGCTCAGGGGATAGAGCACCGCCCTCCGGAGGCGGGAGCGCAGGTTCGAATCCTGCCAGGGGCGCCCACTGCAGCTAGACAATCCTTGTACTCGAGTACCTCTATCGCTGGTGGTTGAGTCGGTGGCGGATTAGGCGGGAACTGTTGCCGACCACGGCTACCGACGATGCGTTGTGCAGGATGGCCGCGACCACGGGAGACAGCGCGCCTGCGGCGGAGACCAACAGCCCGGCCATGTTGACGGCGATGGACATGCCGTAGTTCTGGCGGATCATGGTGATGCTGCGTCGGCCGAGTTCGCGTAGGTCCAGCAGGGCATGCAGGTCGTCGGCGGCCAAGGCGACGTCGGCGGTTTCCACGGCCACATCGGTGCCGGACACGCCCATGGCGATGCCGATGTCGGCCAGGGCGAGCGCGGGGGCGTCGTTGATGCCGTCACCGACCACGGCGACCGTGTGTCCTTCGGCTTGTAGCTGTCGGACGACGTCTTGTTTGTCCTCGGGCATGACCTGCGCCTGGAACTCCTTGATGCCCAGTTCGGCCGCGACCGCGGCGGCGGTGTCGGGATGGTCCCCGGTCAGCAGCACCAGACGCCGGACACCGTCGGCGCGCAGCGCGTCCAGTACCTCCCGCGAGCCCGGCCGGACGGTGTCGCGCAGCGAGACCAGGCCGATCAGGGTGCCGTCCACGGCCAGCAGGAGCGGCGTCTCAGTAGCCTCGTGCAGTCTGCGGACCCAGTCGTGCGCCTCGGGACTGATCGGGACTCCCTGCTGGTGCAACAGTTCCCTGCTGCCGATGAGAATGACCCTGCCGTCGGCGTGTACGCGCATTCCCTGTCCTAGCAGGACTTCGCACTCCTCGTGCGGCGGGATCTCGATGCGGCGTTCCTCCGTGTACCTGATGACCGCCTGGGCAAGCGGGTGTCGCGAGTGGACTTCGGAGCTGGCCGCGTAGGCCAGCACCCGTTCCGGTGACCATTCGTCATTGAAGGCGATGACGTTGGTGACGACCGGCCGGCCGATGGTCAAGGTGCCGGTCTTGTCGAACACGATGGCGTCGACCCGGCCGGCGGCCTCCAGGTGCGCCCCGCCCTTGATCAGGATGCCTCGGCGGGCGCCGTTGCCGATCGCGGCGCTGATCGCGGTCGGGGTGGCCAGGCCGACCGCGCACGGGCAGGCCACCAGCAGCATCGTCATCGCCCGGCGAACATCCCTTGTCACCAGGAATGTCAAGGCCGCCAACGCGAACGAAGCCGGCACGAACCGGCGGGAGAAGTTCTCCCCGACTGTCTGGATCGGCGCCCGGTCCGCCTGTGCCTGCTCGACCCTGGTGATGATTCGACCGATGGCGGTGTCGCTGCCGATCGCGGTCGCGCGCACCACGATACGGCCGCGTAGCAACACCGAACCCGCGTGCAGCGGCACCCCGGTGTCGACGGTGATCGGCAACTGCTCGCCGGTGACGGCGGACTGGTCCACGATGCCGTCGCCGGCCACGACCACGCCGTCCACCGGCAGCACGACTTGCTCGTGCACCACGATCTCGTCGCCGGTCTCCACCGCCGCGATGTCGACATGGATCTCGGTGCCGTCTGTGGTTCGTAGCCAGGTGCGGGTTTGGGTTCCGGTCAGCAGTTCCGACACCGCGCGGCGACTTCGCCGCAGTGTCAGTTCCTGGAGGTACTCGCCGATGTTGAGCAACCACAAGACGGTCAGCGCCACCACGTTCTCGCGCAGCGCGAGGCTGGCGATCGTGGCCGCGGACACCAACGCGTCGGTGCCCGCGCCACGGCCGCCGGTCGCTGCCCGCAGTGCGCCGCGCAGGAACGGATAGCCGGTGAAGATGGTGACCGCGGTGGCCACGGTGCGACTGGTCGGCCCGAGCACCGGTGGGCGGCCCAACGCGTAGCGGCGTACACCCAGTGCCGCGAGCGCGGCCCCACCCACGACCATTCGAGCCAGCTCGGCGCCGCGCACGTCCGCGGATCGGGGTGCTCGCCGCGCGGTCGGCACGGGATCGGCGGCCAGCCCAAGGTCGATCGCCCGCGCCAGTTCGGCGCGGTCGCACCGGTTCGTGTCGTACCACACGACCACGCTGCCGGTCCGCGGGTAGGCGTATGCCTGACGCACGCCCGTCACACGGGCGAGTGCGTCCTCGACGGCGACCGCTCGTGCGACGTGTCCGCGCAGGCGGGTACTGGCGAATCGGGCCCGGCCGGCGGCGTCCGCGATAAGTTGCGGCATCAGTGCCCGTGCCCGTCGGCGGCAGCGGGAACGGTGGCCTGTTCGCCCAGCCGGGCACGAGCCTCGCCGATGACATCCCCGATGGTCAGCCTCGTCCGCTCGGCCCCCACCCCGGCGGCGTGCGCACCCCGCAGTCCCCAGGAGGTGACGGTGACCGCCGCGCTGCGCATCGCGGCGGAGCGCACGATCCGTTTGACGCCGTCGTAGGCGATCGCGCCGCCCAAGCCGGTCGCCAGAGTTTGCGCCGCTCGGACGACCAAACCGCTGAGTTCCACCGAACCTCCCACAGTGTGAGGGCGTCGGACGCCACCGCCAGAGCTGATCGCCGGCACCGCCTTATCCGTAATAGTAATCATTATCGTCTCGGGCTCGATACCGCAACCACGGATCTACCGATTCCGAAATGTCGGGTTTATCTCCCCGTTTATTTTGGTGACGTCATTCGCATGTGCATATGTCCTCTGTAGACATTGTGTTATGACATGTGGGTGAATCGCGCACCGCACCACTACGCTCCGGCAGGAGGCATGCTGCCGAATAAGGAGTGCGGGTGCGGATCGGTGTGTTTCTGTTGGGGGGCCGGTTTCCCGGTCAGAACGATCGGGCCGCGCTGGCACGGGTCAAGGATGCGGTTGTGGCCGCGGAGGCGGCTGGGTTCGACGACGCGTGGATCGCCGAACACCACTTCATGTCCTACGGCACGTGTCCCTCGGCGATCACCTTTGCCGCGTACGCGCTGGGGCAGACCACGCGGATCGGGATCGGCACTGCGGTCAGCGTGTTGTCCACGACCCACCCCGTAGCACTGGCCGAGCAGGTCGCGTTGCTGGACAATCTGTCCGAGGGCCGACTGCGTCTTGGGGTTGGCCGAGGCGGCCCGTGGGTGGATCTTGAGGTTTTCGGCACTGGTCTGGACCGCTACCAGCACGGGTTCGGTGAGAGTCTGGACCTGCTGCTGGCCTGCCTGTCACAACCACGGGTCGCGGCCTCTGGAGAACACTTCGCGTTCCGCGAGATCACAGTGGTGCCCGCTGCCAGCGCGGTTCCGGTCACGGTGGCCTGCACGTCCCTACCGACGGTGGAACTGGCCGCCGCCCGAGGCCTGCCGATGCTGCTGGGCATGCAGATGAGCGATGACGAGAAGACCGTCGTGCTGAACCACTACACCGCGGCGGCACGTGCGGCGGGACGCGACCCCCTTGGCATTCCACATATCGCGACCGTGGTAGCTCATGTCGCGGACTCCCGCCGACAGGCCGTGGCCGAGCTACGGGCGGCGATGCCGGGCTGGTTGGCCGACGGATTGGCCGGCTACCAACCGATCGACGGCCGGCCACGGCCACAGCGGGATCCCGAGCGGTACACCGATCTGCTGTGCGACCTGCACCCGATCGGCAGTCCGGCCGAGTGCGTCGACCGTCTTCGTGCCAGCGCCGACCGGACCGGCATCCGCCACGTGATCATGATGGTGGAGGGCGTCGGCAGCCACGAGGCAACCATGAACACGATTGCCCGGCTGGGCGCCGAAGTGCTGCCCCGGCTACGCGGCTAACAGTTCCGCACCAGTCGCAGTGTCGTATGCGCACCCGAGCACGTCACAGAACGAGAACGGTTTCCATTATCATCCCGACGCCTACTTGAAACGATAATCACTTCCATCTAGCGTCCGACGCGCTCGTTCCGGCTCCGAACGCGGAACCCCGGCCTGGTAGAGGAGATCGTCGCGTGATGACCGTTCAGCGCTTCGTCCGTCCGTGGCGGCTCGCGACCGGGCCGGTTCTGGCCGCCGCCGTCGTGGCCCTGGCGGCCGGTTGCGCCACCGCGCCCGCCGCGACGACCAGCACGTCCGGTGGCTCAAGCTCCACGATCACGGTGGTGGCCACCTTGAACTTCTGGGGCAGCATCGCCAAGCAGCTCGGCGGCACCCACGTGAACGAGACCGCCATAATCACCAACCCGGACACCGACCCGCACGTCTACGAGTCGACACCGGCGGACGCCCGCACGGTCGCGTCGGCCCAGTTCGTGATCGTCAACGGCATCGGCTACGACCCGTGGGCCCCGAAGCTGCTAGCCGCGAACCCCGCCGGCAACCGCACCGTGCTGACCGTCGGCGATCTGGTGGGAATCAAGGAAGGCGGCAACCCGCACCGCTGGTACTCACCGTCCAACGTGCACCAGATGATCGAGGCGATCACCGCCGACTACAAGAAGATCGACCCGGCCGACGCGGCCTACTTCGACCAGCAGAAGCAGAACTTCGAAAACCAGGGACTGGCTCAGTACAACCAGTTGATCTCCACCATCAAGTCCAAGTACGCCGGCACGCCGATCGGTGCGTCCGAGTCGATCGTGAGCCCGCTGGCCCAGGGGCTCGGCCTGACGATGCTGACCCCGGCAACGTTCCTGACCGCCATCAGCGAGGGCAGCGAGCCCACCGCCGGGGACAAGGCCACCATCGACAACCAGATCAAGACCAAGCAGATCAAGGTCTACGTCTTCAACAGCCAGAACTCCACCCCGGACGTGGCGGCGCAGGTCGCCGAGGCCAAGGCCGCCGGCATTCCGGTGACCACGGTGACCGAGACCCTGGCTCCGGCCACCGCGTCCTTCCAGGACTGGCAGGTCAAGCAGTTGCAGGGCATCCAGGCCGCGCTCGCGCAGGCCACTGGCAAGTCATGAACCCGAACGCGGCGACCAGCGCCATGACGGTTCCCTCGCCACCGCGACAGCTCGACAATCGCGCCGGGGACGGCACTGCGCCGATCATCGCGCTGTCCGACGCCGCCGTCCGGGTGGGCGGACGGACGTTGTGGCACGGGATCGACCTGACCGTGCGGGCCGGCGAGTTCGTGGCGGTGCTTGGCCCCAACGGGGTGGGAAAGTCCACGCTGGTCAAGGTGATCCTCGGCATCCTGCCCGCGTCCGGCACGCTGACCGTGCTCGGCCGCCGCCCCGGCCAGGCGAACCAACTGATCGGCTACCTGCCGCAGCGCCGCAGCTTCGACTCGTCGGTGCGGATACGCGGCATCGACGTGGTCCGCCTCGGCTACGACGGTGACCGGTGGGGGTTGCCGGTACCCTTCGTCGACCGACGCGGCCGGCGTGCCGCGCGCACCCGGATCGGCGAGGTCATCGACCTGGTCGGTGCCACCGGCTACGCGCACCGTCCGATCGGGCGACTCTCCGGCGGCGAGCAGCAGCGCCTGCTCATCGCGCAAGCCCTGGTCCGCCGGCCGAAGCTGTTGTTGCTGGACGAACCCCTGGACAGCCTGGACCTGCCCAACTCCAGCGCCGTCGCCGCGCTGCTCGGCACGATCTGCCGCACCGAGCAGGTCGCCGTCGTCATGGTCGCGCACGACGTCAATCCGATCCTGAGCTACGTCGACCGGGTCGTGTACCTCGCGCAAGGCGCCGCTGTGGCCGGCACACCGGAGCAGGTCATCACCGGCCCCACGCTCAGCCGCCTGTACGGCACTCCGGTCGAGGTGTTGCGCACCAGCGACCAGCGGTTGGTGGTGGTCGGCGGACCGGACACGCCGATCGGCGGGGTACACCGGGGAGGCCTGGATGTGGCTGGCTGACGGCACGGTCACGCCGAGTTGGAACGTCGTGTCCGACATCCGACAGCTATGGACGTTCCCGTTCATGGTCAACGCATTCCGGGCCGGCACGATCATCGCCGTCGCCTCGGCGGTACTCGGCTGGTTCATGGTGCTGCGCCGGCAGACCTTCGCCGGCCACACCCTCGCCGTTGTCGGCTTTCCCGGCGCGGCGGGCGCCACGCTGATCGGGGTGTCCGCCGCCTACGGCTATTTCGGCTTCTGCGTCGCCGCCGCGCTGGTCGTCGCGGCGATCCCCCGGCTCGGCGCGGGCAGCCACGGCCACGAGTCCGCCGTGACCGGCACCGCGCAGGCGTTCGCCCTTGCGTGCGGGTTCCTGTTCATCGCGCTCTACAAAGGATTCCTCAACGGCGTCAACGCTCTGCTGTTCGGCACCTTCCTCGGCATCACCGACCAGCAGGTCGTGGTCCTGCTGATCGTCACGGCCGTCGTGCTGGCCGTGCTGGCGATCATCGGGCGGCCGCTGCTGTTCACCAGCATCGACCCGCTCGTCGCCCAGGGACGTGGAATGCCGGTGCGGCTGCTGTCCACCGTGTTCCTTGTCCTGCTCGGCGCCGCCGTGGCCGAAGCCAGTCAGATCACCGGCACTCTGCTGGTGTTCGCGCTGCTGGTCATGCCGGCCGCGACCGCCCAGGTCCTGATCGCGCGGCCCGCGCTGAGCCTTGCGGTCTCGGCGGTGATCGCGGTGCTGGTGACCTGGCTCGGGCTGGCTGCCGCCTATTTCTCGGTCTATTCGATCGGGTTCTTCGTCAGCGCACTGGCGTTCGCCGCCTACCTGCTTGCGCATCTGGCACAGGGTGTACGGCAACGATGGGCCATCGCATGACCACCGTCGGCATGATTGTCCATACAGGACTCGCCAGTGGACCGTTCGCGCATGAGTTCTTCGTCAACGCCGTCATCGCCGGCACCGCGATCGCCGCGGCTTGCGGGCTGGTCGGCTACTTCCTTGTGTTGCGGGCGCAGGTGTTCACCGGCGACGCACTGTCGCATGTGGCCTTCACCGGTGCGCTGGCCGCGCTCGCGTTCGGCATCGACCTGCGCATCGGCCTGTTCGCGCTGACCATCGCGGTCGGGCTGCTCATGGGCGCGGTCGGCCGGCGTGGTCTGGCCGACGACGTCGTCATCGGCAGCATCTTCGCGTGGGTGCTCGGCCTTGGCGTGTTCTTCCTCACCCTCTACACCACCAATCGCAGCACCGCCAACGGATCCGCGGGCGTGAACGTCCTGTTCGGTTCGATCTTCGGCATCAGCACCCCCGACGCCCGACTGGCCACCGTCATCGCCGCCGCCGTCTGCCTGTTGCTGGTGCTGATCGCCCGGCCACTGCTGTTCGCCACGCTGGACGACGCCGTCGCCGCCGCCCGCAAGGTGCCGGTTCGCTTCCTGGGATTCGCGTTCCTGGCCTTGGCCGGCGCCACCACCGCCGAAGCCACCCAAGCCGTTGGCGCGCTACTGCTACTGGGACTGCTGGCCGCACCCGCCGGCACCGCTCAACGACTCACCGCCCGGCCCTACCGCGCGCTCGGCCTGTCCGCCGCCATCGCCGTCGCCGACATGTGGCTGGGCCTCGGACTCAGCTACGCCGTGCCGGTAGTGCCGCCCAGCTTCGCGATCCTTGCCGTCGCCACGACCGGATTCGTCATCGTACTAGCCGTGTCCGCC